>CBDUQH010000136.1:0-3379 GCA_965369335.1 uncultured bacterium | reverse complement strand
CATATCCCCCCTACCACGTGCATACTCACCAGTCCTCAATTTTTCATAGAAAGTTAAGCCATTACCCCACAGACTCTCTACATGTACTGGCTTTTGTGCATGTATCTTCATATCTTCCAAAATTTGTGGAGGTTCTACCCTAAACGTAAACAAATAAAACCCAACTACAAGCAACACTCCCAAAAAGTATCCCGCTAGATTCACCAGACCTTCTTTTACTCCTCTTTCTTTTAAACTTACAATTAAAAAATAGGGGACGAGCAAAACTGGAAAAATTTTCACAGCAGTTGCCAATCCCAAAACAAAACACGACCAAAACCTCCGCCCATATTTAAACAAGTATACAGACGTTAAAATTATACTCATTACAAAAAATTCGAAACGAAATAGCACAATAGGTCCACTAAATAAAACCAACCCCAAAAACCCCAAAGCAGCCAACTCACCATTCATTTTCTTAAACAAACTATACAAGCCCACTATAAACAGTAAATTTACTCCCACAACACTCCAACGATAAATCTCTGTGCTATTTTTAACCAACAAAACAGGAGCCAAACTCACAAAAAACAATATAGCTCCTGGCTGATATTCGTTGTAACCCAAATTGGTCAAATTACCATGTTCCAAAAAATAGTTTGCTCTCGAATAATAAAACCCGTCCGTATCACTTTGTAAATGATACTTCCACACATCATTAGTTGCTTGCACCCAAAGCACCAACAGCACCAAAACAAGCAATAGCCTAGAAGCAAATTTAAGCATCAAATTATAATAAAATTTCCAATATCACAATCTTACACCAAATAATCCACACATCACCTTCTAGTTCCTAAGCTCTTCTACACAATTCAGCAAACCCTTTCCCGTCCAAACTCGCTCCTCCTACCAACAACCCATTTACCCCTTTTATATCCATATATTCTTTTGCGTTAGCTTCTTTCACAGACCCTCCATACAAAACCACCACATCGCCCATCACATTTAAAATGTTATCAACTACTTTTTTAACAAGTTCGGGTTCTTGAGGCTTACCTGACCCAATAGCTTCAAGTGGCTCATAGGCTACAATCAAATCTTTACCTGCATTACTGTCTAGCGCTGCCATTTGACTCTGAGCATAAGGCTCATCCACACAAAGAATTGGTTTTATCCCAGCTTCTTGTAGCTGACGAACTTTATTTGCAATCTCTTGATCAGTTTCATGAAAATATTCCCTTCTCTCTGAATGTCCCACAATCGCATACTCCACCACCTCTTTTAACATTCCAGAGCTAACAGCCCCAGTATATGCCCCAAAAGGAAATCCTGACACATCTTGACTGCTCAAAGATATTTCTAAACCCAACTCATCAATTTTTTTCTTTGCTTCAAACAAAAAGGGAAAGGACGGCGCCACAATTGTTGTCTTACCTTCCTCATACCTAAACTCTTGTGCAAAGTCATCAAACCAACTCCACACTTCATCAAAGGTCTTATTTGATTTCCAATTAGCCACAATATAATTCATAAACCTCCACAACAAATTTACTACCTTTTCCTTTTTACCAAAAAATTAGCCAATATAACACCTGCTAATAGTTAGTACTAAAACCCAAATAGCCCATTTAGTCCAATACTGCTAAACTTATTAACCGCTGCCTCTCCTTAAACAACTAAATAATTATCAAAACGCATGTCAAAAATCGACTTCAAAAGAGAACTCAACCAAGATCAGTATCAAGCTGTCACCCACAACTCTGGCCCTCTTTTAGTCCTCGCCGGAGCTGGCAGTGGCAAAACTCGAGCACTAACTTATCGCGCTGCCTATCTTGTTCAGGAAGAGGTCACAGATCCCAATCAAATTTTGCTTTTAACTTTCACCAACAAAGCCGCTGGGGAGATGCAACAAAGACTCCAAGCTCTCACTCAAAAAAAGCTTCCTTTTGCTGGCACTTTCCACCGATTTTGTGCTCTTTTTCTCAGAAGGCAAGGTAAATACCTTGGTCTCTCACCCAACTATTTAATCTACGACACCACTGACCAAATCGATCTCATCAAACAGATCATGAGTCAGCTTGATATTTCAACTAAAAACTTCAAACCTGGCTCTATTCTTTCTCAAATATCCAATCTAAAAAACGAACTCATTGATCCCACAGACTACCAATCTTTGGCCAAAGGTTACTTTCAAGAAACAGTCTCCAGAATTTATCTAGAATACCAAAACCAGCTCAAACAAATAAACGCAGTAGACTTCGACGACTTATTATCACATACAGTCAAGATTTTACAAAACATCGAACATGTCACTAGTTATTATCAGAATCAGTACAAGCACATCTTAGTTGATGAATACCAAGATACCAACAAAGCTCAATATCTTATTGCCCAAACTTTAGCTTCAAAGCACCAAAACCTTACAGCTGTCGGAGACGCTTCTCAATCAATTTATCGATGGCGAGGTGCCGACTACCGAAACTTAGATTACTTAAAAAATGATTTTCCCAACCTAACCACTATCAAGCTAGAACAAAACTATAGATCAACCCCAACCATCCTTGACGCTGCCTACTCAGTAATTAAAAATAACCAATCACACCCCATCTTGTCTTTATGGACCGACAACAAAGACGATCAACTTATTTCACTTTACCAAGCCGAAGACGAAAAAGACGAAGCCAGCTTCATCATCCAAAAACTAGCTTCTTCTCCAACAGAATCTACCAAGGCTGTTTTATATCGCACCAATGCCCAATCGCGTTCATTTGAAGAAGCTTGCATCCGCACAGGAATTCCTTACATTTTAGTTGGCGGTGTGAAATTCTACGAAAGAAAAGAAATCAAAGACGTTTTAGCTTATCTCCGCCTTCTCATAAACCCAAAAGACACTGTCAGTTTTCAAAGAGCTGAGAAAAACGGCAAACGCCGACTCCAGAATCTATTAAAAAATCAGTCCAAACTAGATACTGAAAACACCACTACTCTAGAGCTTTTTGATCAAGTCCTAAAAATAACTGAATACTTGAACAAATTTGATCCCGACAACGAATCTGACCTAGCAAGAATTGAAAACATCAAAGAACTCAAATCTGTCGCCACTCAATTCGACCAGCTCACCGTTTTTTTAGAGCAAGTCGCTCTAGTTGAAAACAACACTCAAGCCTATGACCAGTCCCACAAACCAACATCCCAAACCCACAAACCACCACTCACACTTATGACTATTCATGCAGCTAAAGGTCTAGAATTTGATCAAGTTTTCGTAGCAGGATTAGAAGAAGGCGTTTTCCCACATTCCAGAAGTCTTTTAGAACCAGCTCAGTTAGAAGAAGAAAGACGTTTGTGTTACGTAGCCATAACTCGAGCTAAAAACAAACTTTTTTTAACTTATACCCAA
>CBDUQH010000135.1:0-3380 GCA_965369335.1 uncultured bacterium | reverse complement strand
ACCGTCTTTCTCTTCACTTGTTAACGAACATTAAAACAAACTGGTGTACGTTGTGCACAAAAACTGTTCCTGAATGAAATTATTCTATCAGAGTTAGAATCTAAATGCTTGGCTGAAATGAGGTAGATTTAGGATTGGAATGTTTTTTGGAGTTGCTTTAGGAGGCTTTTTTGTTCTCTAGATAAAGATTTGGGGATGGTGATGATGAGGCGAGTGTACTGGTCGCCTTTTTGGTTGCCCCTTAAGTGTTTGATGCCTTGGTCTTTGAGGCGAATGATGGTGCCAGGTTGAGTGCCAGGGCGGATTTTTAGTTTGACTGATTTTTCGAGAGTGGGGACTTCGATTTGTCCACCAAGGGCAGCGAGGGTAAAAGGGATGTCAAAATCGACAATGACGTCGTAGCCTTGGCGTTTAAAAGTGTCGTGTGGTTTTACGTCTAAGGTGACGTCAAAATCTTGATAACGGATGCGGGTGCCATCGTCGGCACCTGCAGGGATGTTGACTGTGTGAGACTTTCCTTGATGGACTATGGTTTTTTTGGTGCCTTTGACAGCTTCCATAAAGTCGATGTTTAGAGAGTATCTGGGTTTTTGGGGTCTTCTAGCAAATCCACCACCAAAAATTGATTCAAAAACTTCAAAAGGGTCTGAAAAGTCAAAGTCGCCGAAGGGATTGGCTCCGCCTTGTGAAGTGTAGGTGTAAGTGAAAGGGCCTGATCGGCCTGAAAATCCACCGGCAAAGGGATTGGCCCCCCCACCTTGAGCGAAAGCTTGGTGTCCAAATTGGTCGTAGGTCTTTCTTTTTTGCTCGTCTGATAGTATTTCGTAGGCTTCGTTGACTTGTTTGAATTTGTCTTCGGCGTCTTTTTCCTTGTTTCTATCTGGGTGAAACTCGAGTGCTTTTTTGCGATACGCTTTTTTGATTTCTTCTTGAGTGGCGGTTTTAGAGACACCTAGTACATCGTAGAGATCTCGTTTGGTATCCATGTTTTGAAGTGTTGATTATTTATAGAGTTTGCTTAGTTGAGTTGGTTGGGACTAGATGAAGTTTGAGTGACAAAAAGAGAGCTGGAGGCGATTGTTTTGTCTTTTGACTCGAGAGAGATTTTGTACTCGCCTACTTCGTCTAAGGCTAGATTGGCAATGTCGGTGATTAGGTTGGCCTTGCCGTTGGCTGAAAAAGTTAGATCGGTTGGGTTGGTTTTTAGGAGGTCTTTGCCAGAGGGAGTGGTGATTTTTAGGTTGATTTGGTGTTGACCACCTTCTTCACCTTGCAAAATAACTACGATAAAAAATCGAGAGTATTTGGAGGGGAGTTGGTTGACAAAAATACGGTCGAATATGCCAATTAGGCTTAGTTTGCCTTCTTTGGAAGTCAGGGCAAAATCACAAGTAGCAAGCAGGTTGGATTTTAGTTTGGACATGGTGAGAGTATAGAGTATTTGATATTTGGTGTATTGGTAAAGGTTAAGAAGCCGGTTTGGATTAAAGGTTATGATAATGAGGTTTAACCACGACAACCGACTTCTTGATTTAGTATTTGCTTTTATTCTTCAACGACTTCGCCTTCTTCGACTTCACCGTCGTCTTTGGAATTTTTGGTTGTTTCAGAGTCTTTTTGATCTGGTGAAGCGTCTGAATCCTGTGATTGTTTGTAGACAATCTCGCCAAGTTTTTGGGCTGAGGTCATTAACTCTTCGGTGGCCTTTTTAAGAGTATCTAAGTCGGCAGAGTCTGAATCGACCAACTCTTTGAGTTTTTTGGCATTTTCCTCGATTTTTTCCTTGTCAGATTTATCGAGTTTATCGCCGTGTTCTTTGAGTTGTTTTTCGACTTCAAAGACAGCCTGTGAAGCTTGGTTTTTGGTTTCGGCGGCTTCTTTTTTGTGCTTGTCCTCTTCGGCATGCTTTTCGGCTTCGGTTTTCATTTTTTCGACTTCCTCGTCTGAAAGGTTGGTGGCATTTTTGATGGTAATTTTTTGCTCTTTACCTGTGCCATTATCCTTGGCTGAGACGTTTAAGATACCGTTAGTGTCGATATCAAAAGTGACTTCAATTTGAGGCACACCTCTGGGAGCAGGGGCGATGCCGTCTAGGACAAACCTGCCAAGAGACTTGTTGTCGGCGGCCATTTCTCTTTCGCCTTGGAGAATGTGGATTTCGACCTGAGGTTGGTTGTCTGAAGCTGTGGAAAAGACTTGAGATTTACTGGTTGGAATGGTTGTGTTTCTTTCGATTAAAGGTGTCCTGACCCCACCGATGGTGTCGGTGCCTAGAGTTAGAGGAGTGACATCGAGAAGGAGGACGTCTTTGACGTCGCCGGCGAGAACACCACCTTGGATGGCTGCGCCAATGGCGACAACTTCGTCAGGATTTACACCTTTATGTGGCGCTTTGCCAAAGTAGTCTTCAACTGCTTTTTGAATCTTGGGCATGCGGGTCATGCCACCAACTAAAACGACTTCGTTGATATCTTTGGAAGAAAGCTTAGCGTCTTTTAAGGCTGCTTCGACTGGTTTTAGGGTTTTTTGAACTAGTTCGTCGACTAATTCTTCAAGTTTGGCTCTAGTGAGCTTGAGAGTTAGGTGGAGAGGCTGGCCGTCTTTGCCTTGGGTAATAAAAGGTTGGTTGATTTCGGTTTCTAATGAAGACGAGAGTTCAATTTTGGCTTTTTCGGCGGCGTCTCTAATTCTTTGGAGAGCTTGCTTGTCTGAAGTTAGATCGATACCGTTTTCTTTTTTGAATTCGTCAGTGATCCAGTCAATGATTTTGTGGTCAAAGTCGTCACCCCCCAAGAAAGTGTCTCCATTGGTGGATTTGACTTCAAAAACTCCGTCTCCGACTTCAAGGATGGAGATATCAAAAGTTCCGCCACCTAAGTCGTAGACGGCGATAGTTTCGTTGGATTTTTTATCGAGACCGTAGGCAAGCGAGGCGGCGGTGGGCTCGTTGATGATTCTCTCGACTTTAAGACCGGCGATTTCACCTGCTTGTTTGGTGGCTTGTCTTTGGGCGTCATCAAAGTAGGCTGGGACAGTGATGACGGCTTTTTCGACAGTGTCGCCTAGATAGGCTTCGGCGTCGGCTTTGATTTTTTGGAGGATTTTGGCCGAGATTTCTTCTGGAGTGTAATCTTTGTTGGCGACCTTGACAGTGGCTGCTTCGTTTTTACCTTTGGTGATTTCGTAGGGGACTTTGTCTTTTAGTTCTTTGACTTGTTTGTCGGTAATTTTTTGCCCCATGAGACGTTTGACTGAGTAGACGGTGTTGGTGGGATTTAGGATCATTTGCCTCTTGGCCACTTCACCAACTAACCTTTTCTCTGGCTCTACAATAGAGGGGATAGTGTTTTTTCCTTCTGCTGAGGGAATAATTTTGGGGG
>CBDUQH010000134.1:0-3425 GCA_965369335.1 uncultured bacterium | reverse complement strand
CATTAGCTCCTTAAGTTGTACACTAATCTCATTGGTAATTAGCTAGCATAAAATGATTTTGAACTGAGAATCAATTGGTAGCTCAGGATGGCTTTTGAGATACACTTTGATATAGTCGCCCAGGCCAAATAGGTTTGAGCACTGTATCGTTACCCGCTCCAGTTTTTAACTGTGAATAGTTTTACTATATAATGAATCTATGGATAGTGAAACGATTGTTGTAGCTTCTATATTTATTCTTTATGCATTTGTGGCGGGGGTGAAACCAGATTGGCTGGTGAGATGGCAAGTTTGGTCTAACAAAAAAGTTTTGGGGGCTAAATTTGTCCCCAGCAAGAAGACTTACAAGGTGTATAGAGCGATGGGTATTTTGTTTGCAGGGATGGCTGTACTAGTGATGTTTGGTGTGATTGAGTAAATTGTCTTTGGTTTGTATGATAGGTGAGTATCAGATAGTTTGGAGGTTTTATGGCTGATCTAAAAGGTAAAGTTGCCGTGGTGAGCGGAGCATCGAGCGGGTTAGGTAGGGCTGTGAGTGAGTTATTGACTGGAGAAGGAGTAAGCGTGTTTGCATTGGGGAGAAGTATTGAGAAAGTTGAATTTAAAGATGAAGTGGTTAAAGTTGTGTGTAATATTCGAGACTTGGAGAGTATTGATAAGGCTTTTGAGTTGATTGATGATCAAGTTGAAAATATTGATGTGTTGGTTAACTGTGCAGGGAGAGCTTTAGCAAAATCCTTTGAAGAGACCTCTAGAGAAGAGATTATGGATGTTTTGGGGGTTAATTTGAAAGGGAATATGTATGTTGCCCAAGAAGTTTACAAACGGATGCTAAAAGCGGAGTCTGGACATATTGTGATTGTGGGATCGACTTCTAGCCTGAAGGCTAGAGAGATGGAAACTGTTTATTGTGCTAGTAAGTGGGGTCTTAGAGGGTTTACAGAAAGTTTAAGGCTGGAGGCGAGATCAAAAGGAATAAGAGTGGCTGGAGTTTACCCTGGAGGGATGAAGTCTGAGAATTTTTGGAATGAGTTTCCAGATAAAGATATTTCAGGATATATGGACCCAAAGTTGGTGGCTGAGCAGATAGTGAATCTGTTGAGAAGTGATGAAGCAATTCATCCATCGGAGTTGGTGATTGAGCGGTCTTAGCTACTTTTGCTTTTTGATAAGGCTGATTTTGTATTGAAAGATGGCACCTAGCCCAAAGAGGAAGCCGACGAAAGATACTATGCCGCCAAGGATAGGAATGCAACCAAGGAGGGCGAGAATGAAGAGACCCAGAGTGTAGATTAGGTAGCGGTTTTTCTGTTTGAGTTTTAGTTTTTGATTGAGGTAGTCTCCGGCTGCCAGGGAGACGATGATTTTGGTTAGATAGGCTTCGATAAGGAAGACGAGGAAAGTGATCAAGGAAAGTGGGATGCCGATAATGGTGATTAACAACAGAATTAGTAAAGGGATGATTAGAAGCAGTTTGAGCAACCCCCATCCCAAGGCAGTGACTGGTTGTTTGGTGATTAAGGCAGATAGGTCTTGGGCAGATTTGGGGAAGAGTTTGAGTAAAATGGCACCGGCTAGTAGAGTGGATAAAAAGGCCCAGACCTTGAAGCCTATGGCCATACCAGCAAAGATGTGATCTATTTGTTCTTTATCTGGAGCCCTTTGGTCTTCGATGGGGTTGTAGTTGATGTTACCTGTGATTTGGGCGTCGGAGTTGATATCGGCTTCTTGCTCAGATGAATAGTTGATATCGCCGTTGATGATGGCTTTAGAACCTAAGCTAAGGCTGCCTGCACCGATAAACACATCTCGACCTACTGGGCTGTCTAAGCTAACAACTCCCCCACCCCCGACAAGGCCGCGACCAATGAGAGTGTTGATAACGTTGGTACCAGAGGCAAAATTGACACCTCCACCAATACTACCTCCAGAGATGGTAATGTTGCCACCGAAAGAGGAGAGGCTGTCGCCAATTTGGGTTTCTGAGACAACGATGTTGCCTCCAGCGATTCTTAGATCTTCAGAAATTGTTGCAGATGAGACAGTGATGGTTCCACCAGCAGCTATAAGGTCTCCGTTGATGGTACCAGATACATTGACTAGACCAGCAGCTGCGTATACATCACCGTTAACAGTCCCTCTAATGGTGACGGTTTCACCGGCTGCGTAAAGATCGTCATCGATGGTTTCGTCGGTTTCGACAATTACGTGTTCGCCATCGGCACGGATGGCAGCATTCGCTTGAGCGGGCAAAAATAAAAGAAGGGCTAATGGGGTAATTATGATGGAGAGGAGTTTGGTTTTCATAATAGTTGGGAGTAGTTGTTAATTGCCTGATTTAACTTTAATCCTTTTCGAGAGAGTTGTAAAGATTTGGTAAAATTGAGGCCGTGGCTATTTGTAAAAGCTGTTTCTTATATCCCGGATAAGGCTAAGGCCTTTACCGAGATGACAAAGGAGGTTAAGGTAGAATTGAATTGAGTTTCTGCGGTAGCTACAGCACTTTTGTCAGAGTGTTTCTGCGATGGATGAGTCCCTACGCCACAGAAAAATGCCTACGTAGCTCAGTTGGTAGAGCGTTCCCTTCGTAAGGGATAGGTCGTCGGTTCGAATCCGACCGTGGGCTCTGATTGTGTTTGAGGCAAATTAGATGGACAAGAAAGAGTATGAATTTTTGGAAAACTGCTTTTCTTAGTTTGAGTGTAACTAGGTTGTGGATTATCTGTTGGTCTTTTATTTTGGAGGGTAGTGCTTTGAATGAAAGAATGCAGAGTGATCCTTGGCATCATTACCATATGGGCTTTTCACTTATTGGATTGAGCTTTTTGATGAGATCGAAAGAAAAGAGACTAGCGGCTGTGGGTTTGGGGATTGTGGTGGAAGAATGGGCAGTTTTGTTGGATGATTTTGGGTTTATGACACTTGACCTTTATCTGTCAAATTTGGACTACTGGGTCGGAATAGGCTTTATTGGTTTGATTTGTGGATTATTGATTCTAAGAGATAATGTGTTTAGAAAGCTCTTCAAAAATTAAGCCTTGGTTTGGATATCGAATTTGATGTAGTAGAATAAAGAAATGGCAAGGAAAAGAGTTGGATCGAGACTAGCAAGAAGAGAGAGTAAGCGCTTGATGAGACAAAGCGTTTTGTTTTTCTTTTTAACGATTGCTCTTGTGGGTGCAATTATTTTTTGGGGTATTCCAGCTATGGTAAGGTTGGCTGGGTTTTTGGGTGATTTAAGATCCTCAAGTCAACCAATTGAAGATTTGGATACAATAGCTCCTTTTGCTCCTCAAATTTCAGTTAGTTACGAGGCAACGGCCAGTGCCAGAATAGATGTGAATGGGTATGCTGAGGCAGGTACAACTGTGACCTTGTTTGATGATGGCAACAAAGTGTCTGAAGTAGTGGTGAATGAAGAGGGT
>CBDUQH010000133.1:0-3434 GCA_965369335.1 uncultured bacterium | reverse complement strand
ATACTACATACTCTATACCATATACTACATACACCCAACCTATGAAAAAATCAGAACTAATTTTTGTCATCACACCCTTTCTCCTCACTGGCCTTTTTATCATTGCTGGTTACAACATCCTTACTGCTTCGACTCCAGAGGCAAGGATCACCTTGCCTCCTGAACAAGCCAACATAGAAATCCTAACCAACGGCGAAATTAGAGCCATTGCCCCACAAGCCTCACTCGGTGATGAAATCATCATGAACATCGAAGCCATCCCCCAAAACCAAGCTAGTTTGGAACAACTAATTAAAAAGGCCCAAGAATCAAGTCCTAACACCATCTATCTATCACTGCCAGTCACCATGAACCCTGACCACTCACTAACTTTAAACAACGCCGACTTAAGCTCAGAAGAAAACATTGTCCGCTGGCTCAAAACCACCATCAACACCGCCCACCAAAACAACTTCCACGTCGCCCTAGCCATCACCCTTGGCAGCAACACCACTATTTCGGATGCAGCTTTATTTAGTCAAAACTACAACTTATTCATCACCAAATGGGCTGCTCTAGCCAACGAATTCAGTGTATCCTTTTTCTCACCAGGCATTACCATCGGACACCCTATCTATTCCAACTTAACAGCACAGGAAGTCAACATCCTTCTCAAATCAACCCAAGCCTCTCTCAGAAAAAAATACGCCGGCCAAATTTTAGTAGGCCTTTGTTGCAGTAGTGAAACACAAGCAGCACCAGGGGGATACAGTCATATCACCATCATTCCTACACCTGAGTATGGTCAGGAGCAAATCCTGCCAGAAGCACAAAGATTATCCAACATCTATAGAATGAAGCATATCTTTTTTTACAACCGCCAGATCGAACAGGTCACCACTATCCAGTAATTCTCAATCATCCGGGCATGCTCTTTACTCTTCTCAAACTCTTAGTACTTTTTGTACATCTTTTACTTTAATTACTTTCTCTTCCTCTACTTCAATATCCCTCTAAAATACTCAATCGTCTTCTCCAAACCATCCTTCAACTCAACTTTTGGTTCCCAATCTAGTGCCTTTTTGACCTTGCTAATATCTGGCTTTCTTCTTGTCGGGTCATCTTGGGGCAACTCTTCATGCACAATTTCCGATTTGGTTCCAGTCAACTCTTTAATCAACTCAGCCATTTCCAAGATAGTGTGTTCTTCGGGATTGCCAATATTATAAGCCTCACCAGCCGTTTTTTCAGATTCCATAATCTTAATAATCACATCCACCAAATCACTCACATAACAAAAACTTCGAGTTTGACTACCATCTCCATAAACTGTAATCGGCTCACCTTTAACGGCTTGTGAAATAAAATTAGGAAATACCCTACCGTCTCTTGGATCCATCCGTGGACCATATGTGTTAAAAATTCTAATCGTCCTAATATCCAAGCCTCGGTCTCTTTGCCAAACAGTTTGCACCATCTCTCCAAATCGCTTACTCACATCATAACAAGATCTAACTCCTCTAATATGCACATTACCCCAATACGCCTCCTTTTGAGGATGTTCCAAAGGATCACCATAAACTTCAGAGGTAGAAGCAAACATAAACCTTGCCCCCATGCTTTGTGCATACTCAGCCAAATAATGTGTTCCAAACGAATTCACCAAATAAGTCTCCACAGGATTGTCTTGGTACCCTCTTGGACTAGCAGGGCTAGCCATATGATAAACATGATCAAACTTCAACTCTTTATCCAAATATTCACTTGGAGGCAAACTTGCATTAGCCTTAGTAAAGTGAAACTTATCATTTGATTTTAAATGCTCGATGTTAGACTCGTTCCCTGTAATAAAATTATCAATAGCCCAAATTTCGTTGCCTTTTTCAAGCAAAGACTCGATCAAATGTGAACTAATAAATCCGGCACCGCCAGTAACTAAAATCCGCTTCATAAATAAATCCAAAATAGCTTTATAATTAAAAACACTTTATGCATTTTAAATTGTCATTACAAATTTTGCATTTTTAATTTTGAACTACTTCCAAAAACACTCAACACTACTCAAACTCCTTCTCCTAATCACCCTCTTCAAAGGCATTGTCACCATCATTCTTGTGCCTCTGTGGGAATTTCCCGACGAACAAGCCCATTTCGCCACCACTTCATACTTGGTAGAAAAGGGGATTAACATGCCGTATGGAAACGACTTATCTGAAGAAATATATCAATCACAAATAGTTATGGGCACTCTTCGAGACAACTGGGGCAACAATAAATACACCTACCATCCAGAATACAAACCAACTTACTCCAACACCCTAATTGGCCCAGGCGAGGATTTAGTCAAAAACCAGCCCAAATCTTCGAGAACAAACTTTGTCAAAATTGAAGCCGCCAGATATCCACGCCTATACTATTTTTTCACCGCCGTCGGTTATATCTTGGCCTACCCCTTCAACCTCTTTATCCGTGTCTACACCATTCGTTTTCAATCTTTACTTTTAGGTCTAATCTCCATATTCGTTGCCTACCAAATAGGCCGCCAACTCCATCCCAACAAACTTTTTGCTCTAACCTTAGCCACAGTTCTTTCATTTCAGCCCATGTTTAGCTTTCTATTACCAGCCATCAACAACGACGCCGGTACCAACCTCATCGGTTTACTTCTAATCTACCAATCACTTCGCTTAGTCAACTCCAAACTAGACAAAAAATGGCCATTTATCACTAGCTTCTTTTTTGCTATTGGTATGTTCGTCAAACCACTCATCCTTCCGGCCATTCTCTCCACAGGCACAATCATTCTACTAGAATGGTTTTACTCCAAGCGCTCCCTAAAAAAACAAATCCTCACTTTCCTTCCACTTATACTTTTAAGCTCACCCATTGTCCTTTGGTTTTTCATCATCCCTTTAGTCACTCGTGGGGGCATCCCCTTCATTCCAGTTTCCGTTAATCCAAACAGCCCTCTCAAGGACCTAAGTCTAATAGACTATTTAAAACCTCAACTTCTCAGATATTACCGGGAAACTTTTGTTTGGTATTGGGGCATATTTAAATGGCTTGGAGTATTCTTGCCTTTCAAATACATCAGAATCATCAAAGTCATCATAATCATCGCTTCACTTGGCATATCAAAAATACTTATAACCAAACCATCAAAAAAAACCGTCCAAACCACCACCGCCCTCATCATCTTCTCCTTTGTTTACTTTGCCTCACTCACTCTGTGGGACTATCAAATGGTTCGATCCAACGGCATCACCCACGGTCTCCAAGGTCGATATTTTTTCCCTTCAATCGGCGCCCACTTATCATTAATCCTCTTAGGATTAACCCACTTAACACCCAAAAAATATCTATCCAAAATCTTAAAAATCATCATCTTTCTTTCCATTTACTTAAACACAGTCTCACTCTATCTAATCGCCAACTCTTACTACTCTCTCCAATCT
>CBDUQH010000132.1:0-3482 GCA_965369335.1 uncultured bacterium | reverse complement strand
ATTTAAGGTAGCTCAACGGATCCACCAACCCTCCACCCGTTCGAATCTCAAAGTGTAAATGAGTTCCCGTAGATCTTCCCGTTGTTCCCATATCTCCAATAATATCTCCCCTGTTTACAGTTTGCCCTCCAGTCACTCGAATTCTAGACAAATGAGCATACAGTGTCACAAACCCATTACCATGATCAATCACCACCCGATTTCCATAACCATAATTATCAGGCCAACCTGCCACCACCACAGTTCCTGCATCCGAAGCCAAAATAGGTCCTCCAGCTTTATTCGCAATATCAATTGCCCGATGATAAAACCTAAATGGCTGTGTAATTCTTCCAGAAGCTGGCCATACAAACCCACCAGTTGCAGACACAGCTCCAGCATTTGGAGTCAATCGCGCCGCAATATTTGGGTTACCCAATCCTGAAACTTGTTGTTTAACAATAATCCCATCAGGCACCATCAAACTCTGCCCCACGGCCAAAGTAAAATCCTCATCATCCACAAAGGTGTTAAATGGATAGTTAACAATCGACTGTGCTTCAGCAGCACTCTCTAAACCATACTTCTTGGCGATAGAATAAATAGTTTCACCTTTTTTAACCGTATGTACAACTCCAGTTACCGGCAAGATTTTTAGCTCTTGTCCAGGCTTAATCTTGGCATTTTTCTCCAAACCATTTTCCCACAAAATAGTCTCTTCACTGATCCCAAACTTCTCTGCAATCGCCGACACAGTATCACCTTCTTGTACTTCATAAGGCAATACTTCTCCTCCTCGTAATTCCCTCACCAACTCGCCTTGAACCGTACCCACTTCATAACTATAATCCACCGTCGTCGCACCCAACACCGCAGCAGATGGTAACACCCCCTCATCCAACTCAGAAGAAAACACATCACCAGACAAAACCATCGGCCCAACAGTCACCATCCCAAACAACATTCCCATCATCGAAGTATGCACAAACGGCCGCGCATATTTACCTCTTCTTCGATACAAAGTATCCACCACAATATCTTTCAAACTCTCAAACCGATAAAACAACCGAAAAGATCGACGCTTCAAATACAGCTTTAAAAAGCTGATATATTCGCTAAACTCTCCAAATACTTTTGCCTTAAACCGAAATCTAAATCTTCTCATAATCTCTGCTACCTGCAGAGAAATCATTGTAGCAAGCCACCAATTTAAGGTCAATTTCTAATTAACCTAAGTGTACTAATTGACCTAAAAAACTTCATGTCACTAACCACCAAACTTTGAAACTGGATCCTTGGGAATTAACTAGAATAATTAGGTCAATTAGAAATTAGAGCAATTTCCCAGCTATCCCTCTTTCAACGTCGCCAAAAATTCTTTATTGTCCTTAGTATTCTTCATCTTACCCACCAACACACTTGTCCTTTCCTTTGGATCAAGCATATCGATCATTCTTCTCATCAACACAACACTTTGGTAATCAGAAGTACTAAACAGTAAATCTTCTCTTCTAGTGCCTGATCTTTGAACATCAATAGCTGGGAATACCCTTCTCTCAGCCAGATTTCTATCCAAATGAAGTTCCATATTTCCAGTACCTTTAAACTCTTCATAGATCAAATCATCCATCTTTGATCCAGTATCAATCAAAGCAGTACCCAAAATTGTCAACGACCCATCTTTTTTACCATCAGGTGTTTCAAAAGGCTCGAAGTTTCTAGCAGCACCGAAGAATCTCTTTGGTGGATACAAAGCCGCTGGATCAAATCCACCAGACAAAGTTCTACCAGATGTTGGAATAGCCAAGTTATAAGCACGAGCCAAACGTGTAATCGAGTCAAGCAAGATCACCACTTGACCTCCAACTTCCACCAATCTTTTTGCTCTTTCCAAAGCCAGCTCAGCCACTCTAACCTGTTCAGTAGCTGGCTCATCAAAGTTACTCGCAGCCACCTCACCTTTACCTCCGGTCAAAGCATCAATATGGCGTCGAATATCGGTTACCTCTTCAGGACGCTCACCAATCAAAACAGCCATAATATGCAAATCAGGATAATTTTTAGCCACACCAGTCGACATCTCTTTGATAATCGTTGTTTTACCTGCCTTTGGCGGAGACACAATCATTCCACGCTGTCCTTTACCAATTGGAGCCACCATATCAATCATTCGAGTAGACAAAATCTCTTTATCTGTCTCCATTGTAATCTTCTCTTGAGGATAAACAGGCGTTAGGTTCTTAAATTTTACTCTTTGTGCAGCTTTTTCAGGGGTCATCCCATTCACGGTTTCCACCTTCAAAAGACCCCAATATTGTTCATTTTCTTTGGGCTTTCTAGCCGGACCAGTAACTTCGTCTCCGGGTCTAAGTCTAAATCTGCGAATCTGAGTTCCACTAATATAAGCGTCATTATCGCTCGATGAATACACCGATCTCAAAATCCCATTCCCATCTCTCATCATGTCCAAAAACCCAGTAAACTCTTCAGTAGGCATACCAGCATCAGGGATTATTCTCCCATCAACTTCACCTGCAAAATTATTGTTTCTTCCATTCATATTCGAACCACTACTCCTCCAAACCTTTCTTCCATTCACAAACTCCACTTCACCTGCTTTTGGAGCCACTTTATTAGCCACAGGTTTAATAGTCGCTACAACAGGCTTTTTCACCTCTTTTTCAGGGGTTTTTGCAACTTCAACCTTGGTAACAGGTTTGCCAACCAAACTTGCCACCCCTTTATCTTCATTATCTGTTTTTTTCATAGTTTTTTTACTCACATCTGTTTTGGAAGCAACCTTAGTAGCCGACTTACTTGTCTTGGTTGTCGAAGTTGATTTCTTAGTTTTGTCATTACTTGCAGCAGCCACATGGCCTCCCAAATATATTATTTATAAAATTTATATACACAATTCTCATCGAGCCAAATTTAACAATTAACCAAAAAAGCTCTTTGGAATCCAGCAAACATAAAAATATCTAAATTGTTCCCAGCAAAAAATGCCTTTGAACTAAAACACCCGAATATGTCGTGGGGAGAAATTAGTCATCTGTATGGAAACAACAAAAGAAGAGTTTATTAACTCCCGCTATTTTAAGCTCCCAACCTCTACCTGTCAACCTCTTCGCTCACAGGGTCAAATTGCTTATCTCCATCCCAAACCCATTCTTCACTCCCACCAAAGCGCATTAATTCAGGAGGAAAATCAATTCTCACTGTTGTAATCCCTTCCAAACTTATCTCATATTCCAACTGCCCATGCCTCATTGTTTCTTGAAACCAAGTCTCATCCTCTTTTTGAAACTGCATAAAAACCATTGCTAACGCCTGAGATCTTTTAATTCTTAAAACTCCACCGTTAATCCCAAACTCGATCACACTTGCTCCAGGTTCTCTTTCTAACAAATATAACTCATCACCATTTGGAATCTGATAACTACTAATCACCGAGAACTCTCTCGTATTTCCTGACAAAATGTAAGATCTAATCGCATCTAAAT
>CBDUQH010000131.1:0-3537 GCA_965369335.1 uncultured bacterium | reverse complement strand
GTGGGGGATTGTGCGGGGGGTTAATAAAGAATTAGCATTTGTGGAAGTGAGTTTTTTAGCTAGGGTTGGGGTTGGGTATTGGGAGCAGATAGGAGAGGAGAATGAGCTAAAAGCGTTTTTGTGTGCGATTGAGATGTTGGTGGATGATGAGGTAGCTTTAAGTGAGTTTTCTTATTTGTGTGGCCAGTTGGTAAGTTTGGCTTCTAGTCAAGATCAACAATGGAGTGAATTGTTGTTTGGCTGTGCTGAGTTGGATTGGGAATTGCAGAGATGGCTTGATGGAGGTGAAGGGGCTGCTATGGATGAAGTGGTTTGGACAGTGATTGGTGTGGAGAAGTGTTTGGAGGTATTTGTGGGAAGGGATGTGGAGTTTACTGTGCGTAGGTTGTTGGGCTGGGAAAACGGTCCTTAAAAAGTGAACCGTGCTTTGTGGGGGTGCACGGTTCACAAGTTACACAAATGCTTGGGGAAGCTTTGTGTAATTTGATTATAACACTATTCAAAGTCTTTGGTGTTGTGGAAGCCTGTGTTAACCATACTGCCTCCATTACCGTCATTATCGAAAGCTGGTACTGCATGAGTGGCTACCAAGTCAGTCCTTGATCCAATCATAACCATAATGTTGGGGACAATTGAACTGGTCTCGTTTAAAAGGACACCTCTTTTTACAAGAGAAGAAACTTTGGATATGTTTAGAATTGGGGAGTTAAGTAAGTATCTTTCGAGACCGCCTAGTTCACCGTCGGCATTAACGATTATCTTTGGAGTGGTTATTGATCTAGTCTCTGCAGTGGCTTCTATAATTGCGTCTAAGAGCTCAACCTCTTGGGGGACTTTTTCACTAACTTGGATGATAAAGTAGTAGTCTTTGAAGTTTCCTTGTTCTTTGATTTTACCTATAGCTTTGTTTGCTTCTTGAGCATTGAGAAAAGTAAAGACATTGTTATTGTTGGAGAGCTCTTTTGAGGTGAGAGTGGTTTCGATGATAGCTTTGTCTGCTTGTTTAGTAGTATAGATAAAAAACTTGGAGTTGGGTCCTGGCTTTTCGACTGCGGAGATTGGTTCAAAAGCAACAGTTTGCCCCTCATCTATTTTTTGTTGAAGATCGTTTGGATTTTCTGGGATTGAAGGTGGCATTTCTGAATCGTGTTCGGTCATGGTGATAAAGGATAAATGATGATTAGGCGGCTTGGGAGATTGCTTGTTCTTTTTCCTCAGCTCTTTTGATGATGTATGCCATTAGATCATTTAGATCCATAGGTTCTTGGATCAGGTTCACTTTCTGGTGGTTGAGGTGTTCGTGATGTTGAGTTGGGATCTGTTCAGGGTTGAGAGTAGTTAGGTGGAGGACCGGTATGCCTTTTTCTACTGCTTTTTTTCCAAGTATGACTCCATCAAAGTTGTGAGGGCCGTGATTGAGAGGGATTATTAGAAATTCAGGGAGTGATTCTGGGGGGATCGAATCAAGATCCTCTGGGGTACTAATTTCTAGTGCACTGATATTGTGTGCTTCAAGGACGAGTTTTAAGTATTGTGACTGCTCTTGATTACGTCCGTTACTGTAGCCAGCTGTTTCTATTCCCATAGGTGTATTTTATCCTATATTGTGTGAGTTTAAAATGGTAGGGAGTGTCCCGTTTGGGGAGTGTCCCGAAAAGGGACACTGCTTGAATAATTTGGTGGCTTGATGAAAAGGTGGGTATAGCTTAGGATAGGGATATTATGGCTGGAGGCAATTCGTTAATTAAGCAAACTTTTGAAAAGATTAACCAATCTACTGGTGGGGTGGCGGGTCAGGTGGCGGATTCGGTTAAAGGTGCAGCCAAAGATAGTGCTAAAGATATGGCCAAAGCCCCGATGGATATGCTTAAAGATATTGTGGGTAATAGTGGTGATTCTCAAAGTGAGCAAGGTGCGAGTAGTGGGGGAGATCCAGGGATTGAGGATAATACTAGTGGTGGAAGTAGTGATCCAGCTCAGGCAGCAAAACAACAAGCTGATGTGCAACAAAAGATTGCTATCTCACAACAAAAAAGAGAGGCTGCTTTGGCACAAGCGAGGAAGATGATTTCTCAGTATGAGGACCAACATGAGAAAACCAAAAGAGAAGAAGAAGAGAGAAAGCAGTTGGAGGAACAAGAAGAGGTTCAAAAAGAACAGGCGGTGAGGCAGCTACAGGTGCAGAAGAAAGAACAAGCTTTGGCTTTAAAACAAGCTACTTCCGATAAAGGCTCCGGTGAGATGGGGAAGAAGAAACATTAGGAGCGTATAGGGTATAGAGTATGCAGTATAGAGTATTGGTGATATACTATGGTTAACAAGTAAACCGATGAAGGGGAAGTGTGCGCCCCTGAGGGTGGGAGGAAATGATTTGCTAATACAAATCAAAGTAAACCCCAACGGGTAAGCCCGTGATAGCAGGAAGAAGAGTATAGAGGTCATTGTATAGAGTATAGAGTATAAAATACTTCATACCCTATACTTGCCCCAATATACGAAAAGTAGGTGGAACCACGCGAGCGCGTCCTTAACAAGACAGTCGGGTGGTTTTTTTATTGTATAGATCCCTTATCGCCGAGTTCGCCACAACTCACTCTGCAGTAAGGGATGACATAATCTGTATTGAAAGTTTACAGATGATGTCAATTAAAGAGGTGCTATGGAAGAGGTTAAGCAAGTGCTAGAGGGTCTAGATAAAAAGAGGTTACTGGTAGTGATGCCGCATCCAGACGATGAGACGGTGATGGCTAGTGGTTTGTTGAGTCGCGCGATGGAGCTGGGTTGGCAAGTGAAAGTGGTGGTGGTTACAAATGGAGTCATGGGGCAGATACATGTGCATGGACGAGGGCGGAGTGTGGTGCAAATTCGCAAAGAAGAGATGGCAAAGGCAATGGAGATTTTGGGTGTTGGGGACTGCGAAATGTGGAAGTTTTGTGATGGGAGGTTGAAAGAAGATACCAATTGGCACAGCAGTGTTAAAGATTTGATAGATCGCTATGCCCCCGGATTGGTGTTGAGTTATGGCCCTAGTGGGGCTTCGGGTCATCCTGACCATTTGAAGTTGGGTGAGTATGTGTTTGAGTTGTTTAAGTCGAGTGAATTTGAGCTATGGTGGCCGGCTTTTGAAGGTGAAGTGAGAGAGTTTTTGGAAGGTAAGGTTAAAACTGCAAAGCGGCTGGAGAAGGCTGATGTTGAGGTTGAATTGAGTGAGAATGAGGCGGGTAAAAAGAGACAAGCTTTGTTGGCTCATGAGAGTCAACCTTTGGATGATCCTTTGAGTTGGTTGGATAGAGTGCAAAAGGAATGGTTTGCCGTGGCAGATAAAAATGGCAACTATGATTTTGGGTTGGTTGAGTTTGATTTGGGGGACTAGTTCAATTACAAATTGACCTAATTGGACTAATTGATCTAAAAAATAACTAATGATTAGAACCAATTAGAAAACGGTAAAAAAAATAAGAATTACATTAGTGAGAAGGAGTTAAGAAAATTTTATAACAGCTGAACCAAACTTAAAAAACTTTTGAAGCGGATGGG
>CBDUQH010000130.1:0-3562 GCA_965369335.1 uncultured bacterium | reverse complement strand
CCAACCCCCAAACCAAACCCATCTCCCTCACCCCAGCCCTTCAAGCTTTAACCGACCAAGTCACAGACACTCTAAACCCCGACTTAATCATGGGCCTAATCAACCAACACCGAGCCCAAATCGGCAAACCACCTTTCCAACAAGAAGATCAGCTCTGCCAAATTGCCCAATCTAGAACACCCGAACTTTTTAACGAAATCTTTGGCGATTCCTACATCCACGCTGGATTTAGAGCCAGAAACTTCGATTTTTGGATCACCGAAAACATGATCCACCAACAAACCGAAGTTTTAGCCGTCAACTGGTGGCTCAACTCCACCATTCACAGACGTGCCATCGAATCAGATAACACTTATTCTTGCGGTGCGTGCCAGGGTAAATCATGTGTTCAACTCTTCACCAGCTACACCCCCAAGCACACTCAAACCGTGGCCAGCAACCAGTAAGCATTTGTGCTTTTAAGCTTTTAGGCTTTCGTCGTCAACAAACTCGCCGCTGCCTTATCCAACACCACTCTCACCTCTTCTCTTGTCCTCAACACACTAGCAGGGGACTCAACTCCCACTTCACCTTCCAAAAACCTCTTTACACCCCTAGCTTTTGCTTCCCCACTGATCATCATCACAATCTTATCAGCCTCAAGTATCGTTCCCAAGCCTTGAGTAATCGCACTCCTAACAATCTCAGATTCACTAAAGTGTTGTTTGTTCACCTCGATTGTCTCATCCACCAAACTCACCAACCTAGTCCGACTATCAAACCCAGACCCAGCCTCGTTAAACCCAATATGATTTGTCAGCCCCGGTCCCAAACCCATATAGGCACAATCCACCCCCATCTTCCTTATTAACTCATCATACCTTCCCGCTTCCTCACATGGATCCTCAGCCGCCCCGTTTGGAATATGCCAATTGTTCTCATTCATATTCACCCGATTCACAAACATTGATCTCATATAGTAGCTATAACTATCCCTGCTTTGGGGATTAATCGGCCAATACTCATCCAAATTAAACGCCACCAACTCCGCAAAACTCACACCTTCTTTCTCATAAGCCTCAACCAACAACTCATAAAATCTTTTTGGCGTATTTCCAGTTGGCAAACTCACATGATTATCAGTCTTAACCTTCAGATCTTCAACAAACCACCCACTCACCAATCGACTCATTTCCTCATAATCTTCTACCACAACTATTTCAGGTTCATATATTTTCATACAACCCATCATAATCTAAACCTCAGCCCAACACAATTTCCTCCACACCTTGCTCCCTCAAATCCTAGTACTTATACTCTATACCCAATACTCTATACCTCATACATCATATGCCTCCAACCAAAACCAACCAAATCAAACTCGGCTCCAAATCAATCACCTACACCCTCAAAAAAAGTAAACGTGCCAAAAACATCCGCCTCTCCATCAATTCTTCTGGTCACGTCAACCTGACTCTACCCTGGTACATCCCCAAAATCGCCGGCACCACCTTTATCAAACAAAACCAAGAATGGATCTTCGACAAGTTAAAGCGCCTACCCAAAAACACCAAACCGACCCACACCAAAGCCCAAATCACCGCCCTCAAAATCAAAACCAGAGAGCTTGCCAGAAACAGACTAGAACACTTTAACCTCCACTACCAATTCAAATTCAACCGTATCACCATCAGAAACCAAAAAACTCGTTGGGGTAGTTGCTCTTCAAACAAAACCCTCAGCTTCAACTACAAACTTGCCCTTCTTCCCAAAGAACTTTCAGACTACATCATCGTCCACGAACTTTGCCACTTAAAAGAAATGAATCACTCCCACAAATTTTGGAGCCTTGTCGCCCAAAAAGTTCCCAATCACAAAGCGCTTCGAAGAAAACTTAAATCAATCCATTTGTAACCCATCAAATCTTTGCGTTCTTCTCAAGAGACCCATTTAGTCAGAAGGTTAAGCTCATAGTCACACAACCTCAAGCAATACAGGCTTCATTACCTCAAACCTAACCCTCCTGCCCTATATACTCTCTACCAGATACGATATACTTCTCCCAATGAAATTTTTTACTATTATCCTTATCACCACCATCTTATTTGGTTTAACTCCAAAGACAATCCACGCCATCACCCAACCACTTGCTCAACCAAACAACCAATTTGGTATCCACATCATCGACCAAAATGACTTCCAAAAAGCAGCCGAGTTAGTCAACAGCAGTGGGGGAGAGTGGGGTTATATTACAGTAGTTATTCGAGAAGACGATCGGGACATTGACAAATGGCAACAAATTTTCGACAAAGCTAGAAGACTCAAACTTATCCCACTAGTTAGACTTGCTACCAAGCTCGAAAATCAATCTTGGGCAAAACCAAGAATTGAAGACGTCGAACCATGGGCAGATTTTTTAAACTCCCTTAATTGGGTGACTAAAAACCGCTATATTATCCTTTTTAACGAGCCCAATCATGCTAAAGAATGGGGCGGCCAAATCGACCCCCAAGAATACGCCAAACTCTCCAGGTTATTTCATACCCACCTTAAAGCTGCTTCCGATGACTTCTTTATCCTCCCCGCCGGCCTTGATCTAGCTGCAGACAACACTCGCGACACCATGCACCCAAAGGATTTTCTTGAGAAAATGTACCAAAGCGACGACCAAATTTTCCGCATCTTTGACGGCTGGACTTCACACTCATATCCAAATCCCAACTTTTCTGGCAACACCTACGACACCGGTAGAAACTCCATCATTGGCTATCGCTGGGAACAAAACCTCCTAAAATCCCTCAATCTAGACAAAAAATTGCCACTATTTATCACCGAAACCGGCTGGTCACATGCAGAAGGCATGAACTACCAAACCTCCCACAAGCCCGCCGATCAGGTAGCCCAAAATTTCAAAGTTGCTTTTGAACAAATCTGGACAGACGACAACGTTGTCGCTATCACTCCATTTTTACTTAACTATCAAGACGAACCATTTGACCATTTCTCATGGCTAAAACCAGCCACCAACCAACCCTATCCACAATTCGACACCGTTAAACAACTCGCCAAAGTAGCTGGTCAGCCAGAACAAATAGAAGACTCTCAACTAGTCAAACGCTACTTCCCCAAACAAATCTTAGCTGAAACTAACATTTCCATCGCCACCCAATTCATCAATACTGGTCAAACTATTTGGAATTCTCAAGAATACTCACTATATGTCGAAACTAGCCTCGAAGGCTCATCATACACTCTAGATTCAATCCCAACCACAGAGCCTGGAGATATCGCCAAAGCTTGGCTTAACCTAACCACCCCTGAACAAACAGGCCAACACAACATCACCCTCCAACTTCAAAAAAGAGGTCAGCCTTTTGGCGAACCAGTCACCTACACCTTCACGGTAGTCAAACAAACCAACTTAGTCGCTAGAATTAAAATTTGGCTCGACCAACTCCTTCATCACAAAAACTTGCTCGTCCTCCTGTATCAAGACCTCCAAACGACAACTTAACCACCAAAATTATCTAATTTCTAATTGCACTAATTACTCTAAAAAATACACAAGTATCAAATTCTAATT
>CBDUQH010000129.1:0-3575 GCA_965369335.1 uncultured bacterium | reverse complement strand
CCTTCTTTGTGTTCGATTTCAAGGTCAAGACCTTTGGATTCTTCAACTTCCACAACTCCATCCTTACCAACCATTTTGAGGGCTCTGGCGATTTCTTTACCAACCTGAGGATTTTGAGCCGAAATGGTGGCGACAGATTCCCACTCGTCGGCTTTGACGTCTTTGGCGTTTTTCTTTAGTTCTTCGACTACAGCCTTGACGGCTTTGTCGATGCCTCTTTTGATAAGCATGGGGTTTGAACCAGCAGTAACGTTTTTCATACCAGAGTTAACAATGGATTGGGCAAGAAGGGTGGCTGTGGTAGTACCATCACCAGCGATGTCGTTGGTTTTAGACGCGGCTTCTTTGACTAGTTGGGCACCCATGTTTTCGAATGGATCTTCGAGTTCGATTTCTTTGGCGACGCTGACACCATCGTGGATGACGTTGGGAGCACCCCACTTTTTATCGAGAGCTACGTTTCTACCTCTTGGACCAAGAGTAGTGGTGACTGCGTTGGCGAGTTGGTTGACCCCGGAAACTAACTTTTGTCTGGCGTCATCGCCGAATAATAGTTGTTTTGCCATGTGTGATTAGGGGTCAGGGATCAGGTTACAGGGGACAGTGTTTTTGTAACTTATGATGTGACTCCTACCTCCTTTTAAATAATAGTTTATAGTGCTTAGTGAATAGTGGTCAGAAATTATTTGATGGTTGCGAGAATATCTTCAAATTTAAGGAATTGATATTCGACGTCACCAATCTTGACGTCGTTGCCGCCCCATTTTTTATAGACAACATGGTCGCCTTTTTTGACAGGGGCTGTGATTTTGGCGCCTTGTTCGGTAGTCCAAGTGTCACCCACAGCGAGGACTACACCTTGCTGAGGTTTTTCGTCGTGTGAATCTGGAAGATAAATACCAGAATCGGTTTGTTTTTGAGATTTTGAAGGCTCAACGAGCACATACCCAGGTAGAGGGCTTAAGCTGTTTGCGGTCATTTTTTTGATAGAGGATTTTGCCATAGCAACTCCATTACTACTTTTTATATTAATGAGACATCCTAGATTTTTAGAAAAAATTTGTGCTCTATTTAAAGCACTATGCGAATATTAATGCTGTCACTTGTTTGTGTCAAGTGCTACAAAAGATCAGTGGCTGGTTGAAGCTACAAAAGGTTGTTCGTGATTGGAGTGGGAGTAATTAGTAGTATGGCCTATTTGAGAGAGGAGTACGTTTTCACAAACTAAACCTTTTTGGCTAAAATCTGCGTTGAGTTCGTTGCGGATTGTCTCTTCGAGTTGATTTCTGGAATTTCTGATCTCTTCAAGGGTCAAATCGGCAAAAGCTTTGGAGATTTTAGATCTGGAAACTGGGCGGACAATTTTGGAAACAAAGTCTTCGCCAACACTTTCCCAAAGTTGAGGGGCTTTGTTTTTGTCTATTTTGAAGTGGATTGAACCTTCAACTGAAATGTCTTGGCCGTCTTTTGTGGTGGTGGTAATAACTCTATCCCCGAGAGCCTCTTTGTTGGTGGTATCAAAATCGTGGTTGATGGTGTATTCAAGGATTTGGGCGTTAAAAAGTTTGGCTATCTGCCAAAAGGGGATTTTAAGATGTAAACCTGGTCCCCAAGTGTATGGGAGGACTCCCCGACCTCGGTCAAAGATACACGCAATGTGCCCAGGTGGGACTGAAATAAAAAAGCCACCGACGACTTCATCAACGAGAAATCCTACGACTAATCGATCAAATTCCATAAGGTTTTATCAAGTATTTGTATAGAGTATATGGTATTTTACTACTTTATGACGATAAAGTCAGAGAGTTATGTTTAAGAAGCTTTTTCTGGATCAAATTTGGATGAAAAGAAACGGCTTAAAATGTCTGTTAGAGTAAAGAAAAAACTGAACCACAAAGTGGTGATAATAAAGAGTTTCTTTCCTGCTGGGAGAAACATAAAAATAAAAAATGAAGCTAAAGGAAGGATAATTAAGTATCGAATAACATCATTTCTTGAATTGGGGAATGGTGAGTTGATCAAGCTTAGAGCTTCAACGGCCAAAATTGTAATTGATTGGGCCAAGTTTAGGAACAAGTTTGGGTGGGCGAGATCGTAAGTTCCGATAAAATATAGATTAAAAGGAAGGGTGACTCTGGGCATAAAGTCGTAGAGAAGGTGGAAGTCAGCACCTTCAAGACCGGTAGTGAAAATTCGATATAAGATAAAAAATATGATGAGCTGGATAAAAAAATTGATTGATTCTGAAGTTAAAACTCTCTTGTTTGAGAGAAAGATTTTTCTGATGGCTTCTTTTTGTTGAGCAGGGTTGGTGTAGGTTTTTTTTATTTTTTTGATCGCTTTTTCAATTGCGTGGCGTTCTCCTTTGCTTCTCGTTCCTGCGATAGTTAAGGGAAGCATGAGGATTCTTATAGCTAAAGTTAAGAGGATGACGGCTACTCCCATGTCTGCTTTATTACCGGGAATTTGCTCAAGTAAATAATAAAAGAAAACAAGAAGGTTGAAAAAAGGTTGGTAGACAATGGCTGTAAAAATAGTCATGGTGCTAAAGGCAGTGATTGGAACTAATGGCTAGATAATTGTACGCTGGGTTGATGATCTGAGGATAGAGTTAGTTTGGGCTACGTCTAGAGTGATTTGGTCTGTAAGTTGCTGAGGTGTTTCAAAGGCTTTTATTGGTCTTAAATATTTTACTAACTCAATTTCTACATTGGGTGGGGGAGTTGGAATATCGGTGTTAAGGATAAATACTTCTAGAGAGTTTTGATGGGAATTGAAAGTGGGAATGGGGCCATAATGAAAGGCTCCTTTGTATGGTGTTTTTTCGATATAGACCCATCCAGCATAGATGCCTAGTTTGTAGTTAAAATCTTTGGGTATGGTGAGGTTGAGAGTGGGGTAGCCAAGAATTTTTTGACCTCGGCCTTGACCTGTGATGACTTTGAGTTTGTGTGTTGTTGGGTTAGTCATTTAGTTTGTGTTGATTGATGATTTGAGTGGTTGAAATGTTAGGGTTGTGTTGATGGGTAATTTTTACTGTACCACCAAATTCGGAGAGAATCTTTTGCTTTTTGTCTAGATGTGGAGAGTGTGAAGATACTGCTAAAATGTTGGGTTTGATTTTGGCGATAAGTTGGCGGTGGTGCTGGGGTTTTGAAAAGTTTTTAGGAAGGATGAAGACTAAATCGACAAAAGGTAGTTTAGCTAGATTGTTGTATCTGATTTGTTGGTTGTTTATTGGTCTATTGTTACCTTTGATTAATTTGACCCTATGGTCCGACTCAATCCCGACTATTAATAGGTCTGCGTGGTTTTTTGATTTTTCGAGGAATTTTTTGTGTTCAGAATGGAGTAGATCAAAAACGCCAGTTGCTAGAATGATTGTTTTTTTTTGTGCGTGGGCAGTATTTATTTGGGGAAAAATTTGATCTAGAGAATACTTGGGATTGTTCATGATAAATATCTGTCTATCCCTTGCTGATATTGATTAAGGATGATTTGAGAGGTATTTCTTGGATGAAAGAAAGCTTTATTTGGTTTGGCCTCTTCTTGGGTTTTTTTGTTGCTCATGTACC
>CBDUQH010000128.1:0-3575 GCA_965369335.1 uncultured bacterium | reverse complement strand
AAAACCAAAACACCCAACCAAAATACCAACTGACTTGGTTCACTTCCAGGTTCCTCTCCTGAAAAGGCATACAATAACCCACCCAACAACACAGCCCCCAGCAAACCCAAACACCCCAAAACCACCATCATCCAAACTACAACACTTCTCACCCTCCCCAAACGATTCATTAAACTTTTTTGCTTCACCTCTTATTTATACACCAACACCCAAGCTCAACTCTACTCACACTCATCAATGGATTAGAAATGTACGCATTTATCCGCTACAATGTCACCAATAACAATTGTAAGGAGCAAAAATGACCTTTAAACAAATATCCTTTAGCACTCTGGGCCTTTTGTTACTAGCTGGTTGTAATACCACAACCCCAGCCACAGACACCACCGAACCCCAAACTCAAGTTACTCAGGAAGCTCAAACTCTAGAAACACAGGCTGAACCTGAAGAAGCCATGACACCAGCTGACTACACTATCGATATGTTTTCTTTTGGATACTCCCTCGAAAACATCACCGCTAGTCCTGGAGACACCATTACCATCAAACTCACCAACTCCAAAGGAACCCACAACTTTGTTATCGATGAACTTGAAGTCGAAAGTGACACTACTCAAGCCGGCGAAGAAACCCAAGTCACTATTGAAATACCCCAAGGCACCGAACCTGGCACCGAATACGCTTTCTACTGCTCCATCGGTAACCACCGAGCTCAAGGCATGGAAGGCACTCTCACTATCGAGTAAATATTAAAACTTCAAAAAGGGCACTCTTTGAGTGTCCTTTTTTTTGCCTTCAAACCTCTGATAAAATCCACACATGTCCTCAAAACGTTTCCAACTCAGTTCTGCTTGTTACCTCATGCCTTTTAGACAAAGCCAAGTTTTGCTATCCAAAAGATTCAACACTGGCTGGATGGACGGACACTACTCACTTATCGCCGGGCACCTAGACGGCAACGAAACCATCACCCAAGCCATGATCAGAGAAGCCAAAGAAGAAGCGGCTATTACCATCTCACCCCACGACTTAATTCCATCCCACACTCTCCACCGCCACTCGAAAGATCGTGAATACATCGACTTCTTTTTTGCCACCACCAAATGGAAAGGCCAAATTAAAAACAACGAACCCCAAAAATGTGGCCAGTTAGATTGGTTTCCCATCAACAACCTCCCCACCAAAACCCTTCCCTACATCAAAACAGCCATTCAAAACTATCCCAACCACCCCCCTTTTTCCGAACACGGCTGGCCACAAACTAAAACCGTTCACTAATTCTGTCATGCTAATTGTGGGTGGCAACCTTAGAGGGACTCCCAAAAAGCACAGCAGCTTATCGATGCACTTTTTGGGAGAAAAGGTTGACAGGACCCACAATTAACCCTACTAATCTCACTAACAGCTAAAAAATTAGCTCCCACTCCACACACACCCTCACCCTTCCAAACTCTCTCTCGCCTTCCATACCAACCCATCCACATACTCATTCCACTCATTCCCCGAATGGCCAGCCACC
Source organism: uncultured bacterium (assembly GCA_965369335.1). Lineage (GTDB taxonomy): Bacteria > Patescibacteriota > Microgenomatia > UBA1400 > CAYNFZ01 > CBDUQH01. Next base: position 2,057 of record CBDUQH010000128.1, on the reverse strand, counting down.
CACTCCCATCGCACTTTCCTCCTACTTACCACATCATCCAACTTCCTCCACAGGTCTTGATTCTTAACTGGCTTCTTCGCCGCCGTTTTCCAACCATTTGCTTTCCACCCCTTAATCCACAAATTAATCCCCTGTTTCACATAGTTACTATCAGTATGAACCACCACCAAATCTTCCTCTCCCACAGCCAACAAACCCTCAATTGCTGCCACCAACTCCATCCGATTATTTGAACTCTCACTCTCACCACCAAACAACTCTTTAACTTTTTCACCATTCTCCAAAATCACCACTCCCCATCCACCTTTGCCTGGATTTGGGCTCGCCCCTCCATCTGTATAAATCTCCAACTGTTTCATTGCACCATCATACACCACCATATTTACCAAACAACACTAATATTCAATCAACAATTTCCAAAGTTAATTTTTCAGGAGCATTTGTCTGACATCACCCAACTCAACATAAATGCTGGTACCAGTCAGACAAATACTCAGCGAGTAACCAGACTTCAAACATTCCCCATCTATAATCGAGCGTCAGAAAAATTAACTTTAGAAATCATTACACTCCTAGTTCACCTCTCAAATTGTCCTACTATCATAAGCCCAATGAAGCAGGGCTTGTCTCTGCTTCCTCCGACAACTCAAATCTCCCTTCACACAATTTTTCTTCACCTGCACCACGTGCCTCTTTATAGCTTTCCATCTTCTTATCTGCCTCACATCATCCTCCATCCTCCTCCCCATATAATATCTACAATACCACTGAAACCACCCTCTTGGATCATCAGGATGAATCCAACCCTTTTTCTGCCACACGCTCAAGGGTTGGCTCGCATTTATCCCAAAATAATTCAACTTTGCGTCTTTTTCTCCCCCACTCAACTTAGCTTTTTCAAACCAACTCTTTGGAAACTCATCCACACACTCATTCAAATATTTCCCCCCAAACACTCCCAACTCCAGCATCTCCTTAGGTGTCAACTCAGGCTTAAAATCAACATCAAAATTCTTCCCCTCAATTTGACTCAACATATACTTAAAATCCTCTTGCATCGAATCATTTACCACCACAATTTTATTCACAGTTTATCTCCCTATATTTAACCCATTCACTTATCCTTAAATCATATCAATTCTTCTCTCTCCAAAAACTTCACCAACCCCTCAGCAATCCCTCTTGCAGCTAACTCTGGCTGATCCACAATCACCAACCTATCATAATAATTACTCAAAAACCCTGTCTCCGCAATCACTGCAATCGTCATTGGGTGAATTGCATGCTCAAATCTCCACCAAGAAAAAGCATAATAACCCCTCATATTCCTAGAGATATTTGGATCTCTCACAAACCCAGTCACTTCTTCATAACTCTCATTCAAAATCTCCACCAACTCCTCAGATTTTTTACTAAAATCTCTCCAAGGCCCAGCAAATTTATAACCTCTAACACTCGAATCCACATTACCATCAGCATGAATCGCCACAAACACATCTGCCCAGTACTTTGGTGGTACCGTCGCCGGCAATATCTCCACCTCAATCCCCACTGGTTCCAACAACTTCTTCACTTCCTCCGCAATTGCCAAATTCACCTCCCACTCGCTTTTACCCCCACCACTCGCTCCGTCATTATTTCTAAGCCTTGCTAGCTCTTCTGGAAAATCATCATTTTTCCAATGTCCCACCTGCAAAGCCACTTTGGCAGGACCCTCCGGTCTTTCCCACTCACGTATCCATGCATACGGATCCAAATCCTCAGGTACTTCTTCCTCAGCCACCCCATAAGGGGGAGCCCCAGAGTTCAACTTACCAAATTCCACCACCAAACCATAGCCCCTCCAGGCAACCACCATCCCCAACAAAAAAATCCCACCAAGTATTTTTCTCATCTCACCATTCTAACGCACAAAATTCAAAAACGTTTCCTTTCAGCTTTTAAGCTCTCTTCCTCCACTCACCCAAAAAGCTACTCCAACCAATATCGGCCACAAACTTATCAACAAAAAACCCACCAAATCCCCATACGTTCTAAACACCACCACACTCAACAAC
>CBDUQH010000127.1:0-3640 GCA_965369335.1 uncultured bacterium | reverse complement strand
CCCAAAATCAACATTGACTATCATCTTCCAATAAAAATTCTCGACAACCTCTGCACCGATAAAACTCGCTACGTCACTCGCTCTGTCGCCAACCATTTAAACGACATCTCCAAACTCGACCCCCAACTAACCATCGATACCCTCAAACGTTGGCAAAAATCATCCAAACAAACACCCCAAGAAATGGCTTTCATCACCAAACATTCATTAAGAACCCTCATCAAACAAGGCCATCCCCAAGCTTTGTCTCTCATCGGTTACCACCCCAACCCCAAAATCAAAGTTGAAAACTTTACCATCTCCCCCCAACTCAAACTCGGCCAACCTCTCAAATTCTCTTTCGATCTCTCTTCCCCATCCAACCAAAAACTCCTCATCGACTACCTCATCACCTTCCCCAAACCCACTGGTCACCAAACCACCAAAGTCTACAAACTTTCTCAAATCACCCTTAAACCAAACCAATCCAAAAACTTCACCAAAAGCCACCCTCTCAAAAAAAACATGACCACCTTAAAAATCCACCCCGGCAAACACACTCTCACTCTCCAAATCAACGGCACCAAACAAAAACCCCACACCTTCACCATCACTCCTTAACCAACACTACATCTGCACATCTACCTGATTCGAATAAGTCCCACACCCATCCCCAGTATACTCACACACCCTCACGTAATACTTTGTCCCCCCATCCAAATCCCACAAATAAGCATCATTACCAGAGTCCACATACATAGCTTTGTCTCCATCTTTGGCCGGATACTCTGGATTAGAATTCTTTGACCACACCACTTTCACACCTTTATCCGCATTCCCCTCAACCGACCACTTTGCTTTAGCTTTATGCTCACCTTCTTTTTCCACCGATAACGATATCTTACTCACCTTGCTCTGATACTCCTTCGACTTCTTCTCTTCCTTTTTCTCTTCCTCTTTCTTCTTCCCACTTCCATAAGTTTGCAAACTCACATTATTCGAATACACCCCACATCGCCCATCTCCCAAATACTGACACACTCTAAAATTCAAAACCCCACCATCCCCTACCCCCCAGTCATATCTTCGAAGACCAGAGTCAGCCACATACACCGATTCATTTTCAGGAAAAGTTGGGTTACTTTCTTTTCCTTTCACAATCTTAAATCCATAAGGCGTATCCAATCCTTTCACACCCCACTCAAATATCACCCCTTCAGCATAAGCCGCCGCACTCAAACTAATCGAACTGGTCACCACTGGTTGACTCACTACTTTATCTTCAACCTTCTCAACTACTTTTTGCTCCTCCACTTTAGCCTCATCTACTTTTTCTTCTTTCACCACCTTATTCAAACTATCCGCCTTTAAATTCCAAGCCAAAAACTCGTCCTTAACCACATCTTCTTCTTTAATATCTTCAGTTTTTTCTTCCTTCCAAACCTTATTCTCATCCACCTGCACCTCCCCTTTATTATTTTTCACTTTCACACTATGTTCAAACACATTCACTGAAACTTCCTCTTCATTCTCCACTGAAAATGCCGTTCCCAAAGAAGTCACCGTCACATCATCCGCCTTCACCAAAAACAAATGGTTCTCATCTTTATTCACCCTGGCAAAAATTCTCCCCACATCTTCCCTTACTTCAATCAAATCAGGCGACATCGATTCCAACACCACTTCACTATTCTCATCCACTCGAATAATCGACCCATCATCCAACTCCAACACCACTCTCGCTCCAACTCCAGTCACCACTTTATCTTGCTCCACCAACACATCGCCTTCAATAATCTCCACTTTGCGGCCATTTTTAACCTGCCACACATCTCCCACCACATACTGCGCCTGAGCCGAAAAACTAAACTGCCTCTCCAAAGACTGACTCACATCCACCAACACTTTATTACTCGCCAAACTCCTCCACGAATACCCCACTCCCAAAACCACCACCAATAAACTCAAAATTATCCCCACCAATTTAATATCACTAATTTTTTTACGTTTTATCAAATCCACATCCAAATCAGTCATCGACTGCCCTTCCACCAAATGCATTCTTGTTGGGGTTTCACTTGATTTAACTTCATCAACTTTCGGCTGCGACTGATCCATACTCCTCCTCACTACTTATAACTTCATCTTAAACACCCCACCCCATCCAATCAACACCTAGGCTTGTCTTGAGAAGATTCTAGTTTATAATAACCTTTGTATCTTCTCGTCATTCTAAGACACCCAGCTGTCATTCTGAACGAAGTAAAGAATCTAGCCACAGCGCAATAAACCAAGTGGCTTTAACAACTAAATATTCCCCGGTAGCTCAGTGGTAGAGCAGGAAGCTGTTAACTTCAAGGTCGTAGGTTCAAGTCCTACCCGGGGAGCTTCAAAAAAAGTCGGATTCATTCCGACTTTTTTTGTAGTTCTCAAAAGTATGACGAAGTGCGAAGCAACGAGTCTGCCACCAAGTTTGCAAAGCAAACCTGGTTAGTACCTTTATTGCTACCTGGAGAGCAAACAAAAAAGAGTCATTTATTGGCTCTTTTTTTATTTATTTCATTTAGGTCAACCTTTTTACCATCATAAAGATTTTCTATACGTACGGGAATCACCCACCTTCACCTATCAAACTACAGCAACCATAAAACAAATAAGTTGAAGAAGGCAATATGTTTAGTAGTAATAACAAGTCAACTTACAGACCAAGTTTTATTCCTGTTAACGATATCTAAACGACTGAAACAATTGTCTGGCATGCATTGAGCACTCGAGTAAATATTTGCTAATATTAGCATTACTTAGATCTAGTTGTTTTTATTTTCACTGAGGAATATTATCGTTTCAAATATAGAAAGGAAGGAAAGATGTCAGAGAATTTAAATTCACCGCTAGAACAAGAGCAAATGCGAAAAGTAAATGCTTTTAAAGCTACAAAAGAATTGCTTAGAAATAAAAAATCCGAAGAACCAATTATGAAGGGTTTAGAAAAATTTTTTAGAGATAAATCAAAAATAGACATTGAGTTGAAAGGTCTAAAGGACTTTACTGCAAAAGATACTACAATGTCTGTTTTTAGTAATGAGAGAGGGCTACCTCTTGTAATTTGGAGTATGATTACAGAACAGATGAAACAGAATCCCGATCTGACAAGTGATCAGTTTGAGGATTCAAATTTCTTGGAGCAGTATTTAAAAGAACTACCTGAAAAGGTATACAATGCCTATGCCCTTTCAAGTTCTAATTAAAAATTCTACTGACCAAAATTTTAGATCTGACGGTAAAACCAAACACAGTGAAGTTAAGTTCAACCTTGTGAATACCCTTAATCACCTAGCCAGCACTTTTAGGGTATGTATCACACAAAAATGTAGTTATAATGCCAACATATAATTATTACCAATACAAAGGGAGATAGATATGGTTACAGGATACTGCGTTAAATGTAAGGAAAAAGGTGTTGAATTATCAAACCCAGAAATTCACCAAACCGCAAAAGGTGGCTTCATGGCCAAAGGCAAACATGAAAAATGTGGAACCACCGTTTGTGCCATGATGTCCAAAGACAATGCCCAAAAAGCAATTGAAGGCGGCGCCACCAAAGCCTATTAAAGGTTGTGCTAACTCATAGACAGAAGCAATTAATTTCGCCTATATAATT
>CBDUQH010000126.1:0-3680 GCA_965369335.1 uncultured bacterium | reverse complement strand
GTTTTTATGTTTACTGGATAGTTTTCGATGTGAAACTTTTTGTATAAATCTTCTAAAGTTAAGTGAGTGGGGAGAGAGTCGTCGAGGTTATTTAAGTACCAGCGAAAAAAAGATTCTACCTGCCCTTTTTCTTGGGAATTTTGGGCGGTTTTGAGCATTGTTCTTAGAGTATTTAGTTGGAAGGGAATGTGGGGGCAGTATTCGTCTTCAACGTGCGAGTTAATTAAACGAAGAATTGATGATTTTTCTTGAATTGATAAATCGCCGTGGCAAAGTGAGTTAAAAACGATGAGGACAATGGGTTTGTCTAGAAAAACATAGTCTGCGTAGTTGACGGTTAAATCTTGGATGTTGAAGTGACCTTTTTCGTCTGACCTGTCGAGGAGAAAACGGGTGAATTTGTCGGCAACATCTGAGTGTTGAGCAGAGAGAGAGCCTGTGGCGGTGATGAGTAGTTTTAGAAAGTCAGTTTCGTCTTTGGGAGATGAAACTATTTTGGGATAAAGTTGATCAAAATTGTCGATATACCATGAGGTGAATTCGGCAGCTTCTTGAGGTTTGGTTTTGGCAAAGATATCTTGGCAGACTTGAATTAAAGCGTTGGGGTAGTTGTCATCTTCTGAATAATATTCATCAAATACACCCTCTGGATATGTGGTTGAGTCGGCGACAATGAGTTGGTCTCTTTCAATTGGATACTGGCTTTTGATTGATTTTATTTGGAAATTTGGGTTGGTAGGATAATTCGAGATGTTATTGATAAGTGCATTTTCAGGCCAAGGTAGATTATCACCAGATTCTAGTGAGTAAATATATTGCTGCTCTTTTGGAGGGAGGTGGTTTGTATCTAATCCAGTAGAGAGTTCTCGAAGGTGGGTTTGGTAGACATATTTACACGTTAAGGCTTGCAAAGTGGTCAAATCTGGATGATAGTTGGGGTCATCGACTTTTTCCATGATCAGGCCAATTAAGTTGTACCGATCGATGTTTCTAATGGTCTCGGGATTAAAATAAGGTGTTTGGATAGCTATTTCTAGTTTTTGATCTTCTGCCATGGTAGGGAGATTATAAACATAAAAAAAACACCCTGCTAGGAGGGTGTTTTTTATGATTTATTTTAAGTTTATTCTTTGTCTGATTTTTGGGCGTCTCCCCCACTCTGCTTTTCTTCAGGTTTGGAATCATCTGGCTTGTCGGCTTTTTCTGCAGACTCCCCTTCTGAAGACTCACCTTCAGAGGTTTCTTCTGTTTCCTCAGGTTCTGGTTCTTCTTCCTCTTTTGCAGCTTGGACTGAAACAAGAGCTGTTTCTGGGTCTGTTTTAAGCTCTAGGTTGGAAGAGAGTTTGAGGTCACCAGCGGTAATGGTTGAGCCAACTTCTTCAAGAGAGGTTATGTCGACTTCAATTTTGTCAGGGAGATCTGTAGGCAAGGCTTCAACTTCAATTTCATCAAGCATAGTAACCAAGATTCCGCCTAAATCTTTGACTGCAATTGATTCTCCGATTACTTCGAGAGGAACGGTGGTAGTGATTTTTTGTTTAAGGTCTACTTGACGTAAGTCAAGGTGTAGTTCCTGACCTGTAACGGGATCAGAGTGAATATCGCTGACCAAAACAGGCCGAGGAGTTTTTTCACCTTCAATGGTAAGGTTGATAATTCCTGTTTCACCAGCCTTTTGATGAGCGGTGTGAAACTCTTTGTAACTGATCTGGATTGCTAGAGAGTCAACACCTTTACCAAATACGTTGGCTGGTAAAAAACCTTCTTTTCTTAGGCGTTTGATTTTTCTCCCAAGTAAAGTTCTTGGTTGAGCTTTGAGTGATGTTTCTGACATATGTGTGAAAATAATTACTGATTTTTATTGATCTTAACCAGGCGTGATTTTACCAAAGTTACTTGGCGAACTCAAATAGGAGGTGTTTGTTGGTGCTAAAAGTGAAACTGTGTGAGCTTGGGTTGGCTGTAGAAAGAGGCTGAACGCTTGAGTTAATGGCTTGGAATTGGGGTGGATAGTTGAGAGTAAAGCTGATTGGATCGGCTGAGGTGCCTGGTTGTTTTTGAAAGAATAAGCTGTATGAAAAAGGTTGGTTGAGGTTGATTTTGTCGGCAAGCCTGTAAGTTACTGAGGTAGTAGTGGTGGTAAGAGGTGGGGTGTTAACCAAAAATCCTAAAATGGTTTTATCGTGTTCAAGATATGTATCTAAATCTTGAGGTAGGAGTTGTTGATTGTTGACTTGGGCAGAGATAAATCTGGACCCCTGAGGAGTGTAAAATCTTAAATAATCCCGGTATGTCCCCCCTGGCCAATTTTCGGCTTGGGAAGTGTTTTGATGTGTAAGGGTTGAAGTGATGACCACTCCCCCATCCTCTTGTATGGTTACTTGATGGTCGATATTTCGAGTGACAAAGTAGTTAGCTTTGTTAACACCTACATTGGCTTCAAAAATACCTAAATAGTCGTTGAGACAATTTTTTGTGTTCGCTTGAGGATGACATTGAGGGTTGACGATTTGACCTGACCAACCTAGTGATTCAATGGTTTTTTGGGCAATTTGGTCTTGGAGAAAAATTGTGATTTGGTTTTGGTCTGCAGATTGAGTTAGAAGAGGGGCAAGTTTAAGGAGTAAAGATTGGTCGGCTTGAAGTATTTTGTTGATAAGACTATCCGTTAATTTACCCAAAAAATCTCTTTTTTGAGTTGAGCCTGGGAATTGGTTAATTTCGACTTGATACTCTACCCTTTCAAATAAATTGGTAGCGTTGATTGTTTCGTCATAGTCTGGAACATCGATAGGGCCAACTGCTTGTAAAAGAGCTTTGATAACGTGTAAATTGATGCCAACTACACCACTTGGCTTTATGGAAAGCTCTTTATCTAGAAACCAGATAGCAGATGCCGCAGATGAGGGAAAATTTGGATCCCAGTTGACGTCTCTTAAGAACCAACCAGCTTCACCAAGATATTTTTTAATTGCTGGTGGTGGCTCAACGTGGCCTCTGAGCTGTCCATCTGCGTTGTAAACGTCTTCTACGTGAATATCTGTGAGTTTACCCTGATCGAAGGTTATAAGGGCAAATGAGCCAATAAAACCGCCTGTGGGGCGGAGTTCGGCGTTGTTTTGAAGAAGTACCAAGTATGTTTGTGTAGAAGAAAATCCTAAAAGGTTTGGTGATTGGGTTATGAGTTGATGTGTTTGAAATAAATAGGGTTTAAAAGTATCTATTTGATTTTTTAAATTTTGGATCTTGTCCCCTATCCCAAAAGGGAAAGTAAGTAGATCTGGATTTTGTGAGATTTTGGCCTGAATGTTTGATAAATCGTGGTATGTTTGTTGAAGTGAAGTGTCTGTGGTGGCTAAAGTCATAGGGATGTTTCCCTGAGAATGACCAAGAATGTATTGTAGTAGAGACGAGGTTGAATCGAGTGTATTGCTTGCATGTTCGGCTGCCTGTGCGCTGGTTTTGGCAAGGTACATTAAATCAGTTAAGTTTTGTTGCCTTTTTGAGCCAATAAAAATTTGCACGAGTGGTTTAGCAAAATCTATTTGGTCTTGAAGAAAAGAAAAGGTGGAGTAAGAAGTTTGAGATAGCCTTGCTGTTTTTTGAAGTTGTCCAGATTTGAATGCTGAGTTGAGTTGTACGAGATTGTAGTAGGCAAAGATTAGTGTAGAGGTAAATAC
>CBDUQH010000125.1:0-3710 GCA_965369335.1 uncultured bacterium | reverse complement strand
CATCATCGAAGACATTACCCTCACACTCCCTCCCAAAACCCACCTTGGCCCAGTCATCGATACCATCAAATCTGCTAACAAACTCATCGAATCAGTCACCCTAAAAGACATCTACAAACAAAACTACACCTTCACTATTACTTACCAAAACCCCGACACTCAACTTACCGTCGATGCCATCCAACCCATCAGAAAAAAACTTATCACCCAGCTATCCAAAGACTTCAAAGCCAAACTCGTAGGGCAAGTATGATCAAAGCCATTCTCTTCGATTTTGACGATACCTTAGTCCAAACCAAAAAATCAAAATGGGCTGCTCTCAAAGAAACGGCCAAAAGACATTACGACTTGAAAATCACAGACCAAGATCTTCAACAATTTTGGGGTCAGCCATATCAATCAATGATCCTAGGTGTCTTTAAAAATATTGATACTTTTGACAACATCGCCAAACACTACCTAAAAGTCACTCAAGAATTCCCTATGGAAGAGTATCCTCAAGCAGCTAAAACCATCAACCAACTTATCAGACAACTTCCAACTGGCATAGTTACAGCTAGCAACAGGCAACTAGTAGTAAGTGATCTCAACAAACTTGGTTTTCATACAAACAAACTGTTCCATTTACAAACAGCCGATGACACCAAACACCACAAACCAGACCCTAAAGTCTTTGAAGCATTACTCTCAAAACTAAAAAAACTTAACATTCTGCCTCTAGAAGTCACTTATGTTGGTGACTCGACAAAAGATCAAATCGCTTCCCAAAAAGCTGGACTCAACTTCATCGGCATCGATCACAACAAACAAGACGCTTTTCCCAAAAACACAAAAGTAATCAACCATTTAAAAGAAATTTTTAATCATCTGAAATAAACCACAAAACTACGATCTTACGGCGTCGGCATCGGCGTCGGCACAGCACTCGGAGTAGGGGAAGGGCCACCAGTGCCATCCCACTTTATCCCACCCATACCAAACTTCAGCGTCCCACTTTCACTTTTATCTCCACCTTCAACCGTTGCTCGCCCTCTCAACTCATAAACCCCAGGATCAAGTTTAATCTTGGTCTTATAAGGCTTACTAGTCAAAGTCTCTTTCACATCACCATTTACCACAATCTCCACCTTCTCAATCTTTTTATCCGAAAACACATCAATATCCACCTCGATCTCATCTCCATCATAATCATGTTCGTGTTCAGGATTATTAATCCTCACCACCGAACCTTGTTCACTACTACAAGTCTCAGTTGGTGGGTGATACCTCCAATCACCTTGAGCCGATAACCACTCATCAATTCCTTTCTGCCATCTGTTTTCATCATCTTTACCAGCAAATGGATCATCCTCTCTAAAAACAAAGTACTCTTTTTCTTCATAATCGTTGTTAGCCACCTGTACAGTATTAGCCAATTTATCCTGGCCTCGACATAATTTAAGCTTCGCATGAATCGGATCTGGACCATTAGGCAAAGTTCCACCAATCACGTACTCGCTTCTAGAAGCAAACCCATCGTGTTCAGGGTAGCCAGATACTTGATCCACAAACACCGAATCAACTCCATTTGGCTTTTCAAATTCTTGTGCTGGCCACTTGCTCACAGCTTCCAAAATAATCCTTCTCCAAATAGGCGAGGCACCGGTTACACCACTAGCCACCCCTTTCATTGGCGAGTTATCGTTGTTACCTACCCACACAGCTACCACAGCGGTATTACTCCACCCCACAGTCCAGTTATCTCTTCGATCATTTGTAGTACCAGTTTTAACAGCGATTGGCCGCCCCCCCATATTCAACAAACTATTACTTCCAAAAGTTATCAACCGAGCATTATTGTCACTTAAGATATCATTCATCAAATAGGCTACTTTCTCATCCAAAACCCTCGAACCATCAACATGTTTGTGCTCATACAACACTTTCCCATCACGATCCTCCACTTTAAGTATCGATACAGGCTCAACCTTTACTCCTCCATTAGCAAAAGAACTATACCCCTCAGCCAAATCCAACAACCTCACTTCACCTCCACCCAAGGTCACAGACAAACCAAATCTAGATAAGTTTTGCTTAGTCGGCTCCAAAGTATCAAAACCCATCCGATAAGCCAAATCCAACATATCCTCAACCCCTGTTTGTGCCAATAGTTTCACCGCAGGCACATTCAAAGAAGACCCCAAAGCACTTCTCAAAGACACCGGACCTCGGTACTCGCCATCATAGTTCACAGGAATGTACGGAGGATTATTGGCTCCACCAGGAAATTCGGTCTTTGTGTCCATAATCATACTCGCCGGAGTATATCCCTCTTCCAAAGCCAAGGCATACGTTACTGGCTTAATCGTTGAGCCCGGTTGTCTCAAAGACAAAGCCACATTTACCTGACCATCATACTCTTGATCATGAAAGTCTTTACTTCCCACCATCGTCAGAATCTCACCCGTTTGTGGATTCATCACCACCGCTGCTCCATTACCCACATCTAAATCAGCCACTTTTTCCACCTCTTCAGCCACAATCTCTTGAGCCACTTCTTGTAGTCCAAAATCCAAAGTCGTTGTCACTTTCAACCCACCAGACTCGACCAAATGCTGTCCGTACATTTCTTCCAGTTGATCTCTCACATAAAACACAAAGTGAGGCGCTTTAATCCCCGTTGTATCCGAGGCAAACTCATAATCAGGCAGTTGTGCCACTGCGTCTTCCTCCTCTTCTTTGTTGATATACCCCTCTTCCCTCATTCGTCTCAGCACATTGGTCGTCCTAGCCACATATGCATCAGGTTGAGGGCCAAAAGGAGAGTACACGCTAGGCAGTTGAGGTAAACCTGCTAAAATTGCCGACTCAACTAAGTTCAAATCTTTAACCTCTTTGCCAAAATAAGTCTCTGCTGCAGCCACCACACCCCAAGCAGTCCCACCATAAGGCACCTCATTCAAATACATCAAAAGTATTTCGTCTTTACTAAACCTTCTCTCAATCTGAACTGCGAGCACAAACTCCTTAATCTTTCTAGAAAGTCTTCTCTCTGAAGTCAACAATCCATTTTTCACCAACTGCTGAGTCAAAGTCGACCCACCTTGAGCTCTGCCTTGAGTAAACAACCGACTAAAACCTCTAATCAAGCCAGTAATATCAAACCCTTCATGCTTATAAAAATCCTTATCTTCAATCGAAATAGTCGCCAACTTCAAATGCTCAGGAATATCTTCAACTTTAGCTGGAGTTCTCCTTTCATTATCAAACACGTCATACAAAAGCTCTCCATCTTTGGCATAAATCTTGGTACTAAACCCTTCTCTTCTCACAATCTCACCTGGTCTTGGCAAGTCTCTTGAATACCAAGCAAACATCACTCCACCCAACAAAACCCCACCCACCACCGAAGCAAACGAAAACATCGCCAATGCTCTAAGTATTCGAGCTCTATTCCAAGAACCCAAATTGGCACTATAACCACTAGTTCGACTTGTTCTTGGCCCTTTGCCCCTTATAGACCTTAACCAACGTTTTACTTTTCTCATATTTGTTCGCCCTATTCTAACAAACCGCTCTCTTCTAAGCGATTCCACATACTCCATATTACTCTTTTCTATCTCTGGATCAACCTCAGATTCACTCCTATTCTTATCTTCATCCCCACTCGATTCTTCAATGATTTTCAGTATCTCTTGATTATCACCACTCATCCTTATAGAATACACAAC
>CBDUQH010000124.1:0-3801 GCA_965369335.1 uncultured bacterium | reverse complement strand
CCTCTGTCATCTCCATCATGGACCTAGCTTTTCTCTATTATCCCCAAGCCTTTAAACCCCTCACATTAGCCCAAATCAAACTCTGGACTAGCTACTCAGTCAAACACGCGGCACACATCCTAACCATCTCCAACCACTCCAAAAAAGACATTGCCAAAGAGTATCACGTAAACCCCAACAAAATCACCGTCACTCACTTAGGTAGCAATCTAACCCCGCCCAAGGAATTCAACCCAAAAGTCAAACAAAAAATCACCCAAAAATACAAAATCCCCGGCAAATTCTTTATTTTTGTCGGCACAAAACAACCCAGAAAAAATCTTGAAACACTAATCAAAGCTTTTAATAAACTCCATTCAACCGAACGCAACATTCACTTAGTCATCGTCGGCAAAACTTGGCACCAATTTGCCCAAACCAGTCTAGCAGTCAATCAAAACACTATCTTCACAGGCTATGTTCCAGATGATGACCTGGCTTTTCTGATCAAATCAGCCGAAGCATTAATTTTACCTTCTTTCTACGAAGGCTTTGGCATTCCCGTCCTCGAAGCCATGACTTTGGGTACTCTGGCTGCAGCCTCCAACACTTCCTCACTGCCCGAAGTCACAGGAAAATCACCACTACTTTTTGACCCCAACAAACAATCTCAACTCGAGGCAGTCCTCAATAAAATTCTTACGATGTCACCCGACACCAAGAAAAAAATCATCAGAGAAGGTAAAATAAGAGCTAAACAATTCTCTTGGCAAAATACCACAAAAAAAACCATGGAGGTACTACATGAAATCGCCCTTCAAAGATAAACACAACCACCAATTAACCTGGCCCCAAGCTATCAAAAAAATTCTTAACCGCTTCTACAACTACCACCTAGACTTAAAACTTGCTTTTCTTTGGTATGTTGTCAGCTATATTCCTTTCCACTCCATTAGAAACAACCTTTATCGATTAGCTGGAGTCAAGATTGGTTCGAAATCAACCCTCCATATTGGCGCTCGCTTTTACCAACCCAAAAACATCACCATTGGCAAAGGCACTATCATCGGCGACCACGCTCTTCTAGACGGTAGAGACAAGCTCACTATAGGTGACCATACCGACATTGCCACCCAAGTTATGATCTACAACTCCCAACACAACATTAAATCGCCTGATTTTGAGCCCATTCATGCCCCAGTTGTTATCCAAGACCATGTTTTTATTGGCCCCAGAGCCATTATTTTACCTGGAGTCACCATCAATAAAGGTGCAGTTGTCGCTGCTGGTGCCGTAGTCACCAAAAATGTACCCGAAAAAACCGTCGTTGCTGGTGTACCAGCCAAACCAATTGGCAAAAGAGATTTAAAAACACTAAACTACAGACTCGGACGATTTAGACTTTTTCAATAAACAACATGGATCAAGAAAACTTAAATTTTATTCCACAACACGAATTTGAACAAAAAAAGACCCACGTCTCGGTGTTAATTCAAAGCTTAACCCAAAAAGCCTCCTCCAAAACTGACTATCTGCAACACCCATCTCCAAAAGACATTTGCCAATCATTACTTGACCAAATCAAAGATGGCAGCCTCATTTTAGTTAACTCCACAGAAAACTCTAACGAACCATACTCATTTATCAATACCTCTGTCGAAACTAATGTAGTTGGAACTAGAGCCAAAAGGACTCAAAATAGATTTCTAGCCATTAGCATCAATCCAAACATATCAGAGCAGCAAGCAAAACTTTTTTTAAAAGCCCAGCCAGGCAGAGACTTGTTACAAAAAATTTATCAAATTGATCAAGAATCTAAAAACAAACAAGAGGTCAGAGTCACTTTAAACTCACCAGAAATACAAGACATAGAACAATACCGTCAACACAACTGTTACAACCAAGAAACCATTGATCAACTATTCAAACAAATCTCAACTGCGCAATGAAACTCTCCATTATCATCATCAGCTACAACACCAAACAACTCCTCCAAAATGCCTTAAACACCATCTATTCTCAAATCTCCTCCCAAATAGAAATCATCGTAGTAGACAACGACTCCCAAGACGAATCTCCTCAAATGGTCAAAAAATACTTTCCCAATGTCAAACTCATCAAGAACAAACAAAATCTCGGTTTTTCCAGAGCCAACAACCAAGGCATCGAACACAGCCAAGGGGAATACATCTTACTTTTAAACTCCGACACCCTCACTCAAAAAGGGGCGCTACAAACCATTATTGACTTCATGGACTCAAATCCCCAGGTTGGTATCGCCAGCCCCAAGCTCCTAAACGGAGACGGCAGTATTCAGCCAAATGGTGGCTCGCTCCCCAATATTGTCTCACTTATCTCTTGGGCAACCTTCTTAGATGACTTGCCCCTAATCAAACACTTAATCCCTCAATACCACCAAACCCATCCAGAATTTTTTAATTCCACCAAGCCAATTGGTTGGATCTCAGGTGCGGCCATGGTCTTAAGACGTCAAACTTTAAAAGATATCGGAAACTTAGACGAAAACATCTTTATGTACTCCGAAGATACCGAGCTCTGTTTAAGGGCACAAAAAGCCAACTGGAAAATATATACTATAGCTTCGGCCTCAGTAATCCATCTGTCCCATGGATCAGGCAGCAAACAAAGAGCTATACTAGGAGAATATCAAGGCCTAACATACATCTATAAAAAACATAAATCAGCATTCAACCAAAAGGTTCTTAAATTAATCCTCTCAATTGCCTCCAGGCTCAGAATATTTATTTTTGGTACAATCTTAAAGGACAAAACACGTTATGAAATCTATAAACAAACACTTAAATTGGCTTGACGAACACCTATTAGAGCTTCTAAGCGGCTTCCTCCTTGCCTTTCTTCCTCTATATCCTAAATGGCCTCTTTTTGACGCCCTTCCTGGATACATTGTTAGAGTCCGTCTCGAAGACTTTGTCATTGCCTTTGTCTTGTTAGTATTTATAGTTCAAGTAATTCGAGGCAAAACCAAACTCCAAAACAACCCTTTATTCAAACCAATTCTCGCCTACTGGGTTATTGGCCTTCTCTCTTCACTTTCAGCCATCTTCATCACTCACACAGTCCCTGCCGAAACCCTTCATGTTGGTAAACTCTTCCTCCACTGGGCTCGAAGAATTGAGTACATGTCCCTAGCTCTCATCTTCTTTGCCGCTATCACTTCCAAACAAAGTCTAAAAAGAATTCTTACCGTCTTTATTTTCACCGCCCTAATCGTCAGCTTTTATGGTTTTGGGCAAAAATATCTAGCCTGGCCCGTGTACTCAACAATGAATCGGGAATTTGCCAAGGGTTGGAGACTAGTCCTCACTGAACACGCCCGTGTGTCATCCACCTTTGCCGGACACTACGATCTTGCCGCATATAGTATTGTCCCTTTAAGCTTGATTGCCGCCTTGGTAGTCATCGCCAAAAAATCAAGAAAACCAATCTTTTTTGCCGCCTTCCTCATCGTCTTTTCCATCCTACTCTTAACAGCATCTCGCACCTCATACATTGCTTTAGTGGCCAGTTTAACCATCCTCTGTGCAGTTTTATTACCCAAAATCGGTCTCAAAAAATCAGCAGCATCCTGGATATTTTTCATGATCATCAGCGCCATTGGACTCAAATCCTCATCCGATCTCTACAGCCGTTTCGCCCATATCCTCATGCTCGATCGTGTCGAAACGGTTATCACAGAACAAATCATTGATCGAATCAAGGCCAAGCCCAAAAAGAACATTATTGTCAACAACGACATTAGTCTTGTCTATACTGAAACAGATACCCCGCCCACCCCCGTTC
>CBDUQH010000123.1:0-3807 GCA_965369335.1 uncultured bacterium | reverse complement strand
TCACCTCATGCTGAGCCTGCGAAGAATCTAGTCGCACATCAACTCATCAAAGCTCTCCATTCTGGATTCAGTCTGTCTATCAAATCAATCTTCTTGTACCGCATCCAACCTTGAATCTTCTTTTCAACGTCCAATGCATCTTTAACATTTGAAAACTCCTCAAACCACACTAGCTTATACACACAATATCTTTTAGTAAATGAATTCAAATAATAACCTTGCTTATGTTTAGCCAGTCTCATGAATAGCTGGCTAGTAACACCTACGTACAAGACTTTGTTACTGCCATTAGTCAATATATAAACCCAATAGGATTTCATCTATTTTTAGAATACCCTACTCCTGTCATTCTGAATCTGAATGAAATTCAAATGAAGAATCTGGCTTGCGTTAGATTTTGTCATTCTGAGCTTGCGAAGAATCTAGTCTCCACACAATACAATCGCTTCACATCCAAGATCCTTCACTTCGTTCAGGATGACAACCGGCTTTCTGTCATTCTGATCAGCCCATGGCTGAGAAGCTGTGTACTGTCCACTAATTATCCAAAATTGAACAGTGAATCTAATCCGATTGCAATAAGTTCACCTGATTCACAGATCTTTAGTCACCAACTACTCACAATGACAATCTTTTCCAACTTATTTCTACCTGTTTCTATTTATTTCGATCTAATCCCTACTTCCTCACAAACAATATCGCATTGGGAATATTCCTCCCCGGCCCAGCCTTATATCCACCAGACCAAAACGCCGTCGACCCACCACTATCCAAATTCATCGCATTATCCACCCCCATCGTCGACAACACTTTCGCCGCCTCAGCCACAGTCGAACTCCATACCACCCCAATGTATACAGTATTGCCTTTGCTAGCCACAAAACTCCTCGCTGCTTTACTCCCTTTTTTAGGATCACCATCACCTCCAAACACAGAATTGCCACCAGAAACTAGCAGCGGGAAATTAGATATCACTCCATCCACACTCGTATCCCGACCCCAATTCAAAGCTTGTCCTTCAAATCGAACCCAACCACTCCCAAAAATAGCCACTGGGTTGGTACTGTAAACATTATTATCCGAATTAAAATACTTCTTGTCTTTGTTCATCACCAACAAATCAAAACTGTTTGTTTTGCCTGCACAACTTGGATAAGAAGCAGGGCAAAAATAAGTCCCATTAATCCCCGCATATGCTCCATTTCTAGACACATAATCGGCCAGTGACAACACCGGACACTCATTTCCACAATCCCCATCAGCTGCCGTATCGACAATCACTCGCGTCGACCCCAAATCAGCCGCCACCAAATCCACCAAATAATCCCCAATATCAGTACTCACCCTTTGCCTCCTGTATCCGTTGCCTGGCAAACTATTATCACTCACAGCCGAAGAGGGGATCACAAAAGAAGCTGCTATTTCTGCTTGCTTCTTATCAATCTCACTCCCCAAAGCTTTCAGCTCACTAGATGCACTTGAATAATTTCTTTCCGATAGCATCACCAAAGCCTTAGTAAACAACTTGTCATAAGTATCAGTCTCTTTGGTCTGCTCCCTTAACTTCACCAAATCTTCATAAGTCTCCACAGCTTCCAAATAAGTATCCTCAATCGCTCCAATCTTGGCTTCCAACTCTTCGTTAATCCGATACTCATCTCTTGCCAGCAACTGAGCAATTTCTCCCTCCACTTGAGACAAGTTACTTACCACTTCAGTTTTATCACCCTCCAATTCTTCATAAGCTCGCGTCAACACATCCAACTCCACCTCTTTACCCAAATTTGCATAACCCAAATAAGCCACCAACCCACTCGCCGCCGTCAAAAGCCCAATCACCGGCAACACACCTTTCCAATGCAACTTGTGTTTCAACCCAACCTCACCTTTCATTCCACCATCATACCAAAATCCACACTAGGGTAGAGGAGCATTACTTTGAATAATACTTTATACAAAATACTCTATACATCATACAAATTGAGTTCAATCCTCACTCCCAACATTTCCACCCAAAAAATTCCTTAGCCTAGGAATCCTGGCCACAATCACCGCAAAACAAGCCGCCAAAAACACTTCTCCATAATATCCAAATCCCAACCCCATCCCAATCGCTGCCGAAAACCACACACTCGCCGCCGTAGTCACATTTCTAACTCTATCCTTACCCGCATAAAAAATTATCCCCGCACCCAAAAATCCAATTCCAGGCACAATCTGTGAAGCAATTCTTGCTGGATCACCCATCCCCAAATCCACCGAAAAGAAACTAAACATCATCGCTGCCCCGATAATAAACGTATGTGTTCCCATCCCGGCTGGTTTATGCCTCAATTCCCTTTCAGCCCCCACCATCGCCCCCAAAAACAAAGCATACAAAATATTAAACAAAAACACCGGATCAACTACTTGAGCTATACTTTCCATAATTACAACTATACCCCAAACACACTTCCCCCAACAATTATTTCTTCTGCTACAATCTGCACCACCATGACTAACGAGACAGATTTTGGCTTCCGCAGACATTTAGTACTACAACCACTTGGCCTTCGCTGGGCTCAAGCGGCTATCTCCGAATACCAACAATCTCCTTTTATCGACCAAGTTGACACTATCACCGACGGCCTTAGATTCCCCAACTTCTACGATGAAATCATCAAAAACAGTCTGCTAAACCCCAACTTCGGCGACATAGATTTCGATGCCCTCTCTCCACAAGAACAAATTCTCTACCAACGCAAACAAGAGGGCTACCAACCCAAAATTGTCACCCTTATAGATGTCGACGGCGTCCTTATCCAACTAGTCGGTTCTCTCCTCAAAGGCGATTTCAAAGGCGCTCTTTATCCTCAACTTCCTCAGGAAGCAATCGACTTCATCCAAACAGTCGACTCCATCTCACTCTTAACCGCCATTATCACCAGCCGCGCCCACTCTTCAGACATACAAAACCTATTCAGCCTGCTTATCAACAAAATCATCTATGACCCCATCGCCAAACACAACCACACTTCCAATTTTGAATTCACTCCCACCATCCGTGACCAAGCAATTGAAGAGTTTATCCAACTCTCCCAAAAAGACTCTATCAGCGTTGTCACCCAAAAATCAGCCCAAAAAATTATCGATCAGTTAAAAGACAAGCAAATAGATTTTATGTACAGTATCGAAAGCAATCGAAAAGGCGCCAAGATCACCAAACAAATCGCCGAGGCGCTTGAAATTTTTACCCGCCTTATCTACACCAACCACGCCAAACTCTAATTTCTGCTATATTTAACCCATGACCCACCGTACTGTTTTTATCTTCTTTATCCTCCTTCTGCTTGCCCTGATTCCCATCATTTTCTTCAAACTTTCTTAATCTTTCAATTCATACCCAATATGAATTGCTATCCCCAAATAGCTACATATAAAATTATCTTTCTCAACACCTCATACTGAGGTAGAATAATCCACCATGAAGAAAAATATACTTATTTCGAAACCACTTGCCCTTATTCTCGTTCTAATACTAGCCACTCTCATCTCAGGCACCATCTACATCAACCAAAATAAAACTAAATCATCAACCGAATCTACAAATCAACCCGCACCTTCACAATCAAATAACCCACAACAAACTCAAACCAACACCCAACCCAGCCCAACACCTATCGACGACGAAGTCAAAGACGGAGTATACATCAACCACACTTACGGATTTAAATTTGAATTTAACTCACAAGTATTTCAATATCATCTAGATAAAAAAACAGGGATAGTTTTAAGTGATAAACCTTTTGTAAAAAATGGTATATATAC
>CBDUQH010000122.1:0-3822 GCA_965369335.1 uncultured bacterium | reverse complement strand
GGTGATTGGGGCGATGCTGATTTCTCCATTGTTTTGGCCACTTTTGGGAATTAGTTTGAGTATGGTTTCGGGAACTAAACATTTTGGCAGGACATCGATGATGAATTTGGCATTGAGTGTAGTCTTGGTGCTGATAGTGAGTTATTTGGTAGGGTTTGTGTATCCGATTAAGGAAGTGACTGGAGAAATTTGGGTAAGAGCTCATCCAAACTTGTTGGATTTGTTGGTGGCTTTGGCGGCAAGTGTGATTGGTGTGTTAGGGCTTTATTATCCAAAGATTTCTCAGTCGGCTACTGGAGTGGCTATTTCATTGGCTTTGCTACCGGCAGTCTGTGTGGCGGGGATTGGGGCTGCTTTTGGATCCTGGGAAATTTTTTCTGGATCGTTCCTGCTTTTTTGGGCTAATACTGGAGCAATTGTTTTTAGTGGAATGTTGGTGCTTTATTTAATTGAGTTTGGCAAAGCTCGAAGGAAAGATGAAAAAAGATTGAGGTTTGGACTGATAGGATCGTTGGGGTTGTTGTTTTTGTTATCAGTGCCACTTTGGTTGTACTTAAAGGAGAGTCTGATTGAGACTGAGATAAGGAAGGTGGTTAATGAAAAACTTGATTTGGGTGTGATGGAGATTTCATCTTCGGCAAGTATAGAAGAGCTTAAAGTAGGATTTGTGGCAGGAGGAAATCAAGTTGAGGTGGAGGCGACAGTGTTTTTGCCAGAGGGAGTCTTTGTAACACAAACTCAACAACAGGAAATTGTGAGTTTGTTGAGTAGAAGTATTGCTAGAAGTGTAGACCTAAAGCTGAATTTGGTGACTTCTTTGCTACTTAGACAAGATGAAGATGAAACTGTAAGTAAAACTAGAAGCGAGGTGGAAGGTGTAGTGGAAAAATGGTTGGATAAAAATGGGTTGGCAGGTCTGGAAGAGTCGGTTTTGGTGAATATTGAAAATTCAGAGGAATTGGCAATATCGGTAATAGTTGGCCTAAAGCAGTTTGGTCGTGAAAGGCCAGTTGGGTTTGACAAAAAACAGGAGTTAGAAAAAGAAATTGAAGGTCGGTTTGGAGGCAATGTTGAGTTAGTGGTGGAGTTGATTCCAGTGAACTTGCTAGTGGAAGAAAAAGAGTCAACCAAGATTGAGCAAGCAGTTAGAGATTTGATGGATGATTATTTTTTGGATAAAGAGGGTTTAGAGCTGGGGCAGATTGAACTGGTAGAAAAAATTGATAATAAAGAAAAACATATGGGTTGGAAGGTGATAACATGGGTTGAAATATTGGATGGAGTTGAGGTAGAGTCATTGGGGTTGGGAGAAGTTGAGGATAAGTTAAGTATTGAGTTTGGGGAAGAGTTTGAGATTGAGGTAAGAGTCAGAAAATATACTAATTTGGAGTAATGATGAAGTTGCTATTTGTTTACAACATCGAAAAATCTTTGGTCAGTAAGGCAAGTGAATACTTAGGAGGGATGCTCAACTCGAGAAATGAAGACTGCAAATTGTGCAGTCTTACTTATGATAATTTGGGGATGAAAAAGGAGTGGAAGGAATTTGTTGAAGGTCTTCCCTACCCGATTGAGTTTTTGTATAAAGAAGACTTTATCGGAAAATATGAAGAATTTGAGAGTGAAGATTTTCCATTGGTGGTTGTTTATGAGGATAAGCCAAGAGTTTTAATAAGTGCAGAGCAGATCAATCCACTCAAGTCTTTAAAAGATTTAATGTCACTCGTGTCAAATAGTTTGAAGAAAAAAAGTGTTTAAAAGCGGTGAAGATTATTATCAAAGGGAGTTCAAAGGACTTGAGCTAGATTCAGCAGTTTTTGATAATGTTGAATTTGAGAAGTGTGAATTTGTGGATTGTAAGTGGATTGACGTGGGGCTTTTGGAGTCAAGGATAATTGATTGTGAATTTAAGGATTGTTATATAAGTGCCTTAAAATTATCTGGAACAAGTATTAGTACTTTGAAGGTTAAAGAGTCAAAAATAATTGGAATAAATTGGAGCGATTTGGAATCGATAGATGAAGTGGAGTTTGTAAAGTGTGATTTGAGTATGGGAAATTTTAGTGGGTTGGATCTTAGAGAGGCTGTTTTTGACGAGTGCAAGATCGAAGAGAGTAAGTTCTTGGAAGTTAATTTATCTAAAGCCAAACTAAACGATTGTGATTTAAGGGATAGTTTGTTTCATATGTGTGAGTTGAAATGGGCTGATTTTAGAGGTTCGAGAAGCTATATGATTGATCCAAGGAACAATAAGATTGATAAAGCCCAGTTTAGTTTTCCTGAGGTCGTGGGATTGTTAAAACCGATTGATATCGAGATTGAAGGGATTTAGAGTCTGTAAAGTTTGGTTGTTTGTTGAAGGGTGGTTGTTGGGAATTATTTAGGGTTGTTGTATAGTTTATATATGAAAGAAGTAGCTAGTTAGATTAAGGAGTCTTCATGTCTTTTATTGAAAATATTCCAGTGGTTGGTCCTAGAGTAGCGGCAGTTAGGAGAAGAGAGTCTTTAAGATTGTTTGTGACGGGATTTGTGATGGGAAGTGCAGATATCGTTCCTGGAGTTTCTGGAGGAACAATTGCTTTGATTTTTGGGATCTATGAAAGGTTGATTGAAAGTATTAAAGTGGCTAGTGGTGATTTTTTGAAAACTTTGGTTAAAGGAGATGTTAAAAAAGCGTTTAAGGTGCTGCCTCTGAATTTTTTAATGCCTTTGGGGTTTGGGATTTTGACAGCGGTGGTGTCGCTAGCCCAAATGTTGTCTTGGTTGTTGGCTGATCATCCTGTTTTGGTTTGGTCGTTTTTCTTTGGATTAATTCTAGCTTCAGTATGGATTGTGAGTCGAAGAATTGAGACTTGGGACTATTATGATTTGGCATCTTTGATATTGGCGGCGGTAGCTGCTTTTTGGATAGTTGGTTTGGTGCCTGTGGAGACACCAGAAACTTTGTTGGCTTTTTTCCTTAGTGGTATGGTGGCGATAGTGGCGATGATTTTACCTGGTATTTCTGGTTCATTTTTGCTAGTAATTTTAGGAAAGTATGAACAAGTTTTAGGGGCTATCTCTGAACACGATTTTTTGACATTGGCTGTTTTTGGAATTGGAGCGGTGATTGGTTTAGGGTTATTTTCTAGAGTGTTATCTTGGCTGTTTGATAAGTATCATGATGTGATTGTGGCTATACTTACAGGTTTTATGTTGGGTTCTTTGAGAAAAGTATGGCCTTGGAAAGAAGTGCTTGAAACAAGAGTTGATAGACATGGAGATATTGTGCCATTGATTGAAAAAAATGTCTTACCAGGTGGTTTTAACCTTGAGCTTGTGTTGGCTGTTGGGCTTTGTGGAGCTGCTATTTGGTTGATTATGTATTTAAACAAAATCAAGTTTGTAAAAGAAGAGAATTAATTGCGAATAATTTGCATTTAGTGTAGAATGCTTTTAATTGACAAATAGATATGAGTATTGATGGAGAGAATATCAAAGCTTACTAATGAACAAATTATAGGGATTATCTTGGGTTTGAGTGGGGTGTTGGTGGTGTTTGGTTTGTTGATTAGAGTGATTGGTTCGGGAAAAAATGTAGTTAGTGAAACGATTATTGAAGAAGATTTGCCACAAGTGTCAGTTTCAATAAATCCTTTGAGAGATATTGTTTCAAGGGTAGGAAAAGGTGGAGTTGAAGTTAATTTGATTTTGCCAAGTGGAGCGAGCCCTCATACTTTTGAGCCATCTACTAGTGACATGGCGAAAATGGCAGAGAGTGAGCTGGTTTTTTCGATTGGACATGGTTTGGATAATTGGGTGAGTGATATGGCTGAATCGGTA
>CBDUQH010000121.1:0-3835 GCA_965369335.1 uncultured bacterium | reverse complement strand
GTACAACAAAAGAAAAGAAGGAGAGTTTTTAGAGCTGTAGATGCAAAATGCAGTTTTTGTGAAAACTCGACAAATCCAGATTATAAAGAAGCTGAAGTCTCGAAAAGTTTTGTTACCGATAGAGGAAAGCTCTTGGGTAGAGCCAGAACTGGGCTTTGTCAAAAACATCAAAGACGATTGTCGATTGCTGTTAAAAGAGCAAGGCATTTGGCAAAAATCCCATTCGTAACGGTTTTTTCATAACAGAAGTTAAGTATATATAAGAGTGAACTTGGTGGTTTGCAGTCAGTGAGTGGTTTGGTGGTGGTTGCTTATTGGAGTATGGCGGGGATGATCTTCGATTCATTAATTGGATGGGATGTAGTATAGTAGTTCACATGTCTTTTAAGATAAGGTTAAAAACGATTCGGACTACTGTTATTGGCTTGACTTTAGTGGTTATAGGAGCTGGGTTTGGGTACTACTTTGGTAAAGGCGAGTTAATGGTTGAAAAAAAGAATGGTTTGCCCAAGTTGGTTGTGAATGCGAGTGTGCCCAGTGAATACCAGGAAGTGGATTTTTCATTGTTTTGGGAAGTGTGGAGAATGCTCGATCAAGAATACTTAGATCAGGAGAAAATTGACCCTGAAAATATGGTTTATGGTGCAATTGAGGGGATGGTAAGTGCATTGGGGGATCCTTACACTGTGTTTTTGCCTCCTGCTGAGCAGCAAAGAACAAATGAAGATTTGTCCGGAGCGTTTGAAGGAGTGGGGATTCAACTGGGTTATCGAGACGAGCAGTTGGCTGTAATTGCTCCATTAAAAGGAATGCCAGCTGAGGCAGCAGGAGTTCAAGCAGGAGATTGGATACTAAATATTAAAGACGATGAAAAAGGAGTAGATATAGAGACGGGAGGATTGTCTTTGCCAGAAGCTGTGGCCTACATTAGAGGAGAGCATGGTAAACCAGTAACATTGACTCTTTATCGAGATGGAGAGCCAAGACCATTTGACGTAGTCCTAGCTAGAGATACGATTGTTGTTCCTTCTGTGGAGTTGGAGTTTGTGGATGCAAAAGATGGAAGTGGTCAAAAGGTGGCGCATTTATCACTGCATAAGTTTGGAGGAAGGACAGATGATGAGTGGAACGATGCGGTGGGCAAGATATTGCTGGAAAAAAATTTGGCCGGAGTGGTGTTGGATTTGAGAAATAACCCTGGTGGATATCTTAATGGTGCAGTATTTGTGGCTAGTGAGTTTATTGATGATGGGGTGGTGGTTCAACAACAAGGTAGATATGAAACGGAGACGTTTAGTGTGAATAGAAGAGGGCGATTACTTGATATCCCAGTGGTGGTGATGGTTAATCGCGGTAGTGCTTCGGCTAGTGAAATTGTGGCTGGGGCGTTAAGAGATAGAAGAGACTCTTTGCTGGTTGGACAAAGATCCTTTGGGAAAGGGACGGTTCAGTCAGCTGATGACTTGAGAGGGGGAACGGGAGTACATATCACGATTGCTAGGTGGTTATTACCAAGTGGTAGTTGGATTCACGAAGATGGGTTAGAACCTGATGTGGAGGCGACACCAAGCGCAGAGTTGATTGAAGAAGGGGTAGATAATGTGTTGGATGTGGCTGTAGATACACTGATTGATAATTATTGATTGTTGCAACCAAAATTTGATTGAGGTGTTAAGGAGTGTAGGATAAAATGAGATTAAGAGGCAGTATGATGAAATATGGAAAACATTTTTTGATTAGTTTGGGGATGTTTTTATTGTTGTTGGTGATTTTTGTGAGTGGGGCAGTGGTTGATAGGTTGTTTGTGTTTAGACCTTTGGACTATTTGTTCCCCAGACCTGGATTGGGTGGTTTAAATAGGACTTTGACACAGACCGTGTTGAATGAAGAGTCAGCGGTTATTGATGTGACAGAAAAGGCAGCTCCTTCGGTAGTGACTGTGTCGATTAAAGAAGAAAGAAGGATAACTAATCCTTTTTTTATTGATCCTTTTGACTTGTTTGGGAGGCAATCTGGAGACCAAAGTCAAACCCAAACAATTGAACAAGATATCGGTACTGGATTTGTGGTTGAGGGTGGTTTGGTGGTAACTAACAAGCATGTGGTGAGTATTGCAGATGCTGAGTATAAAGTGGTGGATAGAGATGGTAATGAGCACGCAATTACTAATGTTTATAGAGATCCTAGTAATGATTTGGCGATTTTACAAGTCGATGGTGATGCACTAAACCCGATTGAGTTGGGGGATTCAAACGAGCTGAAGGTTGGGCAGTCTGTGGTGGCAATTGGGACGGCTTTGGGCGAGTTTAGACATACGGTGACAACCGGGGTTATTTCTGGTTTGGGTAGGGGAATTGAAGGGAGTGGGTTGGGAGGTTATGTGGAGAGGATTGACAATGTGATCCAAACGGATGCGGCTATCAACCCAGGCAATTCTGGTGGGCCGCTGCTTAATAGTGCTGGACAAGTGATTGGTATTAATACGGCTATTTCATCGGGGGCTGAAAATATTGGGTTTGCAATTCCTATTAATGTACTTAAAGAATCGTTGGATAACTTTGAGGAGACTGGAAGATTTGATAGAGCCTTTTTGGGGGTGAGTTATCAGTTAATACCTAAAGAGACGGCGATACTAAATGATGTGCCTTCAGGTGCGTTTATAAGAAGAGTGGTGGAAGGGTCAGCGGCTAGTAAAGCGGGGTTAGTTGAAGGGGATATCATTACTAAAATGAATGGTCAGAGTTTGGATGAAGAAAACACTTTGGCAGAGATTATTAGTAGGAGTAGGATTGGGGATACGATAGATATTGATTACTGGAGAGATGGTGAAACAACAAGTGTGAGAGTGACTTTGGAAGCGGCTGAGTTATGACAAATTAGTTAGTGTTTTGGTCGTCTTGGTTGTTGATGAGAGTGGAGGTCGTTTTAAGGACTTCTTTTAAGTCTCCTTGAAGAATTTTATCGAGACTATACCAAGATTTGTTGATTCGATGATCTGTGAGTCTGTTTTGAGGAAAATTGTAGGTTTTGATTTTTTCGGCACGCATGGCACTACCCACGGCTGCTTTTCTTTGCTCATCTAGAGAGCCAAGCCTTTCTGCTTCCATTTTTTCCCACAGTTGAGATCTGAGTAGATCTAGGGCAATGGCTCGGTTTTGGGCTTGACTTCTTTCGCTGGTACAAGTGACTACTGTGTCGGTGGGCTTGTGGGTTAGTCTAACGGCGGTGCTGACTTTGTTAACGTTTTGGCCGCCTTTGCCACCTGATCTGTAAAACTGCCAGTCTAAATCTTCGTCTCTAATATCTAGTTGAGTAGGGGGGATGATTGGAAGAACGGCAACTGAAGCGGTTGAGGTGTGGATTCTACCGCTAGACTCTGTTTCTGGAACTCTTTGGACACGATGAACTCCAGACTCGTATTTAAACAAGCTGTAGGCACCATTGCCTTTGATTTTGATGATGCCAAGATCCCAAGGTTCGACTTTGAGCTTGGCTGATTCACAAAAGCGGGTGTACATTCTGATTAAGTCTTCGGCAAAAATTTTGGCTTCTTCTCCTCCTGCGCCGGCTCTGACTTCTAAAGTGATTTCTTTGAAGTGTTGTTGGGAGATGTTATCTTCGCCAGAGGGGGTGTTGTTGATGGTGTCGATTGAATCTTGGAGTGCTTTTTTTTGCAAGCCTAGTTGTTCTATTTCTTCTTGAGCAAGTGGAGCCATCTCAGGATCGGAGAGGACTTGTTTGGCGGCTTCGATTTTGGTGTCGATTTGTTTGATTTGATCTTGGAGTTGTGAGATTGCGTCAGACATGGGAGTGGAGTATTGAGTATATGGTATAT
>CBDUQH010000120.1:0-3840 GCA_965369335.1 uncultured bacterium | reverse complement strand
GCTTTGGTTATTGTCATTTGTGTTTAAGAAAAAAGAAAAATGGGTGTTTTGGTGGGCTGGAATCTTCTTTTTATTGCTGATGATTGTACATACCATTAATATTGACAGAGTTTTCCCACTTCAAAGAAGTATGTCTATAATTAGACCAAAAGTTCACACATCTGGTTTTAAATTAATTGAAAATTCAATGAACTTTGGGATGAAACAGTATGTTAATGACACTATTGATGTTAATCTTATTTTGTATTTTTTTGCGCTTTGGGGATACTTTACAAAAATAAATTGGAGAAAAACGTTGATGGCAAGTCTATTATTGTTCCCAATTTTCTTTCTAAGAATTGGTGGAGATTATGATCATGTGTGGGGAATAATGTATGTACCAATGATACTTACAAGTAGCATTTGGGTTTTTGACAAGTTTGCAGAGAGAGAAAAAACACAAAAAATTAAAGCAAGTTGATTTTGGGGTCGAGCTCCCAAGCGTTTTGATTAAAGGTTTTTCGTCTGGTGAATTGGAAAATGCTACCAATAAATGATTTGAGACGATAGTTGAGAGTAAGGTTTTGTTTTAAGTTATCTACAGCATGAATAAGGTTTGAGTGGGCTTGGTTTCTGGTGTTTAAAGTTACTGATTGGGGCAAATGCTGGAGAAAAGAGTGTGAAACTGAAGCGAGACGATCCCAGTTTTGGCTTGATGAAGCTATTTGGGATACTTGTGAGTAGTGGTGTGTGAATGAATCTGGGTCTATTTTTTGACCTAGTTTTTGGGCAGCAATTTGTTTTTCTAGTTGCGATAAGTGGTGGGCTGATGAACCTGCTGGTGCTGATTCAATGGCTTGGTCTAAATGAGAGAGGGCGTCTTTGACTAGTTGAGTGTTGCCAGTAAGAGCAGCAACTTTGAGGCAGTGTTTGGCTTGGTCACGAGACATTTCGGCTTGCATAAAGTACTCATCGCCTTGTGGGTCTTGGGTCATTTGAGATGCGGCTTCGATTGTGGTTGGGTGGTGATAATAGGTCTGGATAACTTGGTTAGATTCTTTTAAGTAGTTGGCGGCAGTGTTGCCAAATGGTGTGGCGTTGGCGAGCGAGCCCAAATTGACAACCCAAATGCGCCAAAGCATCATTTTGCCTTGGAGTTCTTCGGCAGTTAAGTGGGTTATTTGGTTTGGGTCGATCTCGGCATCCTGTCTGAGAGTGAGAATGCTTTGGGCATACTTACCTGAAATCCTCTCCGACTCAGCTTGAAATATTTCTGGCATAGGGGGATATTTTATCATCCCTAACTATTCAAAGAAGGTGTGGAGGTAAACTTGTTCAGCTGTCTTTGAGTCTGTTGAATATCTTTTGGATAAAAAGGGATTCCATTGTAACCCTGCTTTTTTTTGGCTTGTTCAAAAAAATCAACTGCGGCATCAAAGTCTGTTAAAGCAAGGTTTAAGATGTAACTTTGAAGAGCGAAAATTCGTAATCGTTTTAGGTTGGGATCATTTGTGTTTGAGTTAACTAATTCTGATAGCCTGCTTGTGACAGCTGGTTGAGGGCAGTATCTGTAAGCTAATTCAACAGCTCTGAGGCAACCAATGGTGGGTGGATAAGTTTGTTGTTCAAGTTGGACTAGTTGTGTTATGTGCTGTGGAGAGCAGTAGTCATAGGCTATAGGGATAACTTTGGTATAGGTTTGGTCCTGACTTGAAATCTCAGAAGATGCTTGTTGAAAGATGTGTTCTAGAGCCTGGAGTTGTTGTGAGATGCCTAAACTGTTGGCTGCTTCAACCGCGATGGGGTATTGAGAGTGCTGGGTTAGTTGAAAAAGTTGGTTGATAGCTTGATTGTATTGGTCTTGGTTGGCAAAAGTATCTCTGGAAATGGAAATGCCAATAGATTTGGCAGCGAGTCGATTGTGGTAGGGATAAGGGGAGTCTAGGGCTATTTGAGTGAGTTGGGAGGAGTGTTTGGGAGAGTGTTGGGCATAAATAATGAAAAGGCCATTGAGGGTGGAGTTGAGAGGAGATGGAGTTGGGTTTAGTTGGGGACAGGCGGTGATAAAATCGTGGATGTTGGTCAGGAGGAAAGTTAATTCAAAATCAGGCAAGTGATCTAAAAATTGAGGGTTTTTGTTGATTAGTTTGGTGGCTTCAACGGTCGTTTCTAGGGTTGGATCTTGGAGAGAATCAACTAGC
Organism: uncultured bacterium; assembly: GCA_965369335.1. Classification (GTDB taxonomy): domain Bacteria; phylum Patescibacteriota; class Microgenomatia; order UBA1400; family CAYNFZ01; genus CBDUQH01. The sequence goes on along the minus strand of CBDUQH010000120.1, from coordinate 1,660 downwards.
TCCTGGGCAGTGTAACTGGCCAATTGAGATTGGGCTTCGGATAGAGCTGTAACTAGAGATAAAGTAACAGGACTATTTGAAAAATCAGAAGTGAGTGTGGTTTCGAATTTGTTTATAGTCTCGTAGAGTTTGTATATTTCTAGCACTGGTTGCTCCGTTTTTATTTGAGCTATTGTAACAAACTAGCTAATTACAAGGCCTATACTCTGGTGATAGACTATTAGGTATATGTGGAAATGGTTTGGTGTGTTTTTGATGATAGTGTTGACAGTGCCGAGTGAGGTGAGGGCTCAGGATGTTGAGAGTGTGAAAGATTTTTCGAGTACTATTGTGATAAATAAGGATACATCGATTAGTACTAAAGAAGTGATTGAGTATTACACACCGATTTCCAAACATGGGATTTATCGGTATATTCCGGTGAAGTATAAAAGGAATGGGTTGAGCTACACCGCAAATGTTGACGAGGTGGAGATAACTCAAGATGGAGGTAAATCGATTCCTTATAGCCAGTCCAAATCAGGCGGGAATGTCACTTTTAAGATCGGGGATGCAAACAAGACCTTTAGTGGAGGTAAAGTGTATGAGATTGGGTATAAGACTGAAAATGCGGTGAAAAGATTTGATGACTATGATGAGTTGTATTGGGATATTGTGGGTGAGGGTTGGAATTTTGGGGTAGAAAAATCTTCGGTGGTGATTGAGTCGCCGTTTGCGCAAATTGTGGATGTGATTTGTTTCTCGGGAGAGTTTGGTAGTAGTGATGGGCTGTGTGAAGTTGATTTGGTGAGTGAGAGTGAAGCTAAAGTTAGTTATGACCAAGAGATAAATTATGGTGATAATTTGACGGTGGCAGTGAAGTTGGATCAGGAAAGTTCACAATTGGTGTTTCCGAGTGAGTGGGATAAGTTTTTGAAGTTTTGGATGGATAATTGGTTTTTGCCATTACTAGTTTTTCCAAGTGTAGTGATGTTTTGGGCGTGGTTTAGAAAAGGACGTGACTATATGTTTGAGTCGGCGAATATTTTTGAGATGGAATCAAATAGGCCAAAAAAACTTAAGCCAATTTTTTATAGACATAGGATGCCGATCAATTACGAGCCATTTAAAGATCTGACTCCAGGTGAGGCTGGGGCGATTATTGACGAAAAGGTTGATGATCGAGATATTGTGGCCGAAATTGTGGATTTGGCAAGGAAAAAGTATTTGAAGATTGAACCGGCAAAAAAAACTGGGATTATTTTTAAGAAAGATGATTATTGGTTTAAAAAGCTGAAGAATGAAAAAAAGTTACCAGCTCATCAAAAGTACTTGTTGGATGAGTTGTTTGAGAGTGGAGATGAAGTGAAGTTGTCTAAATTGAAGGGCAAGTTTTACAAGACCATGGCTGAGATGAGGACTAAGATTTTTAACTCTACTTTGGAAAGAGGTTTGTTTACAAGAGCACCGATGAAAACCATGGTGAGTTGGGGTGTGGGGATGTTGGTTTTGTTGGTGGGACTGGTAGTGTTTTTGGCTGTGTTTTTTGAAAGTCCATTGGTGTTTTTGGCAATGATACAAGGTGTGTTTATTCCTTTTTTTGCGAAGGGTATGGTGCAAAAATCGGCACAAGGAACTAACTATTTTTTACAAGCTAAAGGGCTGAAAGAGACTATTCGGT
>CBDUQH010000119.1:0-3849 GCA_965369335.1 uncultured bacterium | reverse complement strand
GTATTGTTATGATTGCTGACGTTTTGGCCAAATTTATCGGTACAAATGAAAATCGGAGACTTAGAAGATGGCAAGAAGTTGTGGAACAAACCAACAAAAGACAAAATAGACCCGACGAATCAACGATGTGGCCAATCGAAGTTGCCAGGCAACAGTTGATTTTAGATAACTTTGATTCCGTCGCCATTCTCTACAACAAAATAGGCAAATGGGCCGAGGAACAAATGGGATGCAGTCTTGAAGAGATAGTTGATCTAATGGAAGATTCTCTTAAAGAACAACACCTCACAACCAAGTACACTGGTCAGTCCTGACAATTCCTAATCCCCAAACACCACTTTCTTCACCTTCCCCATATCACTCTCCAAATCATCCACCCTGTCTTCGAGTGCATCAACTCTACTCCGATCTACTTTTGTAGCGGCCATACTATCAACTTTTGTTTCCAAGCGCCTCAGCCTCTTTTGAACTTCAGCCATTCCTTGTTTCAAACCAATCACATCAGATCTCAAGCTCTTGATATTTTCTTCCAACCGGTCAACTCTTTTTTCCAATTTGGACATTCTTTCGTCCATCGATATCACAATCTTTAGTATTTGACTAATTTCATTCTTCATCTCTTCCATAAACTCATCCTACCACCACCCTCTCAAATTCACAACAACAAATCTAACCAAACTAGACCACAAACTTCCCATCCCGATAAATCACCTTCTCACTCCCATCCTTCAACACAGCCGTCACCGTCCTATCAGTCGTCGCAATAATGTCACAGTGCTCACCAGAATCATTAAATCCCATCTTCTTCCACTCGGGCTTTTTCACCTTCATCGGATCCCCAGCATATGCATCTTTATAACTCATACCCACAGCCAAATGGGTATTTCCATACCTTCCCCCAATATTCTCATCAAACAAAGTATTTGCCATAAACTTAGTTATCCTCGAAGCCCTAGAATCAGTCAAACTATACTCACCAATCTTGTCAGCATCGGGTCTCTCAATCATCTGCCTCAAAAGCTTTTGCCCTTTACTCGCAGTAGCCTTCACCACTTTCCCTTTCTTAAACGTCAACCTCACATCCGAAATCAGATTCCCATATCGATATAGTGGCTGATTAAAATAAATCGTTCCCTCAGTCCCTCTCCAATCCGGACTAGTAAAAAGTTCAAAACTAGGAATATTCCTTCCACTGCCACCAACCCACTGTCTCTTCACCCCCATACTCATCCACAAATCAGTCTCTTCTGCCACCACATGCAACTTATCAATCGCCAACTTATTCAAAGCTTTTTTAACCCTCTCTTGCTCTTTGTTAATCTTCTTCCACTCTCCAATCGGATCAGCCTTATCCAGAAAACAAGCCTTAATAATCTGATTCCAATACTCCTCCAAACTCATCTTGGCTTCTTTTGCCATCGCTGGTGTTCCATACAAGGCCAAAGTCCAAGTAAATCTACCCGAATACTCCTTATCATTAATCCACTCTCGTACCTTCTTTTTAGATTCAGCCGACTTCATAATCTTTTTTGGATCCACGCTCTTTAATTCATGCAAATCATGCTCAGCAATTATCCCCACACTATGATCAATCAAATCTACTCTTGCCTTCAAATACTTTTTAGGAAAAAACGTCAACTGATCTTCATTTGCCAAATCAAAGTACTGTTTATCAAACCCAGTCACAATCATCCTCATCATCGGATGCCCACCAGCCTCCAAAATCGCCCTTTGCAAAGAACCAATCAAAGGCTTGGCTACATCAGGCACAATACACTGAACTACCTCTCCTTTTTTTATCCCTTTGCCAGAATTTAGCGCAAACTTCACCAATACATCTGCATACTTATCCAAAACTTTTTGACTTGGTTGATACATAAACCTCCTAGTATTTGTCATTGTGGAGCTCGAAGAGCGATAGAATCTATTATCAAATAACGACTCAATATCTGTGCCCCATATACTAACACATAAATCTAATTTCTAATTGATCTAATTGCACTAATTTCAAAAAAATGACTAATGATTAATTGTGAAATTGGGTATTCTTTAGATCAATTACCTGCCCGCATTGCTAAGTAAAGCATTGCAGGCGGGGGTTAATTAGAGTAATTAGAAATTTACCAATCATTGCCCTCAAACTACTATTGTTAGATAATTCCCTTATGACCACCTATCTTCAAAAAAGACTCCAAAACCTGCAAGGCACACTTCAAAAACACAAGATTCACACTCTATTAGTCACCACGCCATCAAACATAACATACCTAACAGGCGTCACCCCCATCCACGATCGCGAACGCGAAGCCTTTCTTCTCATCACCCAAGACAAAAGCACAGCCATCGTTTCGCCCCTGCGTATTGACCAATTTGACCATCTCAAAAAATTCCAAGTCCTAGGCTTTAATCAAAACATCCTCACCCAAACCATCAACACTCTTCCCCAAAAACTCCGCCAAGCTATCCACATAGAAGCCGACAATCTCAAAGTCTCGGAACTACAAAGACTCAAATCTCAAACCAAATCCACATTCAAACCCGCACCCCAAATCATCGAAGATTTAAGAATCATCAAAGATCAATACGAAGTCGACCAAATCATCAAGGCTTGCAAAATAACTTCCAAAACCTGGCAACAAATCCAGCCTCAAATCAAACCAGGTGTCACCGAACAACAACTAGCCCACCAAATCACCGCTACCCAAATTGACCTAGGAGCCGATGGCATTCCGGAAGGTTTTCACCCTATCGTGGCTTTTGGTAAAAACTCAGCAGTTCCTCACCACACTTCATCCAAAACCAAACTAAAACTCAACGACACCGCCCTTTTTGATTTTGGATGTAGCGTCAACGGATATTCCTCCGACTTTACCCGCACCATCTTCATCGGCAAAGCCTCTGCCTTCCAAACCCAAATCGAATCTATCGTCAAAACTGCTTTTCAAAAAGCAGTAGACGGACTTAAACCAGATGTTTCAGCAGCCCACATCGATCGCCTAGCCAGAGAATATATTAACTCTTGTGACTATGGTCATAAATTCATCCACACCACCGGCCACGGTTTAGGTCTAGATATCCACGAGCCACCCAGCATCTACCACAACACCCCCAACCCCACGCCTCTTCAAACCAACATGGCCATCACCATTGAACCTGGCATCTATCTCAAAGGCAAATTTGGCTACCGCCACGAAGACACTCTCCTCATTACAACCAACGGATCAGCCAATCTAACCAACTCCAACACCTAACCTTTGAAACAGAATCTCTGTCAATTGATACAGTTAAAGGCCACTATTCTTCACAAAAAGCTCGTAATCCTCAACTACCTGTGAGCAATGCAGGCAAGTGCCTTGCCTGCCTTTGGAGGGCCTCAGGATCGGAATCTTGCACGTTTAATTATTATAAAAGTCCTCTTGCAGAGTTGAAAATACGCTATACCTTATACACAATACTAGATACTAATTATCGAAGATAAAAATACAACCCAATCTCCAAACAAAACATCAACAAACTCAAAAACATTGTTTTTCTAATATCACTCACCAACAATTTTGGATCAAAGTTAAACAAAGAACTCATCTTCACCCCAGCCGACTTTTTCACACCCTTTTTACCCACACTTTTCTCATCCTTTAGCATACTATCATCAATTGAATACAATGCCTTCCCAACATTTTTAGTTTCAGCCGTATTTTCAGCCCTTCTTCGAGCTGTCTTTATTTTTTCTTTTTTAGTTTTCTTTCTTGCCATATGTTACTCATCAAGTGATACTTAATAATCCCCAATCATTCCGGTAAAGGCTTTAGCCTTACCTGTCACGTACCGAATGGTACTGTGATCTGGATT
>CBDUQH010000118.1:0-3889 GCA_965369335.1 uncultured bacterium | reverse complement strand
ATATTTTCATCACCATCGTGTATGGCTTGGGTGGAGCTGTGTAGGCTTGATAGGACTATGGTCGATTCCAGTTATTGTCTATGGTGGCTACTTGTGGTTTTATCATGGACGTATTTTCCCTGGAGTTGAGGTGGCGGGTTTAAATTTGGGTGGGTATAAAATAGAAGAAGCCCGAAAAGTGGTAGATGTTTTAGAAAGAGACTTTATTTCTCAAGGTCAGATTGATTTGAGATTCGAACCAGTAGTTTCAACAAATTCTGGAGAGCTTGTGTATGAAGTAAAGTTTTCAAAAATAAATTTGAACTACGATGCTGAAGCAAGTGTGAAGCAAGCTTATGATTGGGGCAGAGGTAAGGCCTGGGACTTGTCTTTTGCTGAACAGATGGAAGCTTTGTTTAACAAAAAGGTATTTGGCCATGTATATGGTGTAAATCAAAACTTGGTTAAAGAAATGGTGAGTGATGCTGCTGGTTTGGTAGATTTACCTGGTGCTGAAGCTAGTGTGAGTTTAAATGAGGAAAGTGAAGTGGTTGTGTCTGCTGGGGAAGATGGATTGGTTTTGGATCAAGAAGCTTTATATCAGAGGTTAATTGCTAGTTTTGATATGGCTGAGTGGGATGGAGAAAAAGTTGCGTTGGTGGTTGAGAACAACAGGAAAAGTGAAGATCAAGTTAAAGCTGCTAGAGAAAGGGCTAGTAAACTTGTGAATAGCGAGTTGGTAGTAAAAGTTGAAAGTGATGATGATTTAAACTGGAGTTTAAAAGATAGTGATATTTTTGGATTTATTAATTTTGATGGTGGGTTTGATACGACTAAAGTTGAAAACTACGTAGAGACATTGGTTGAGGTGATAAATAGAGACAGTCAAAATGCCAACTTTTTGTTTGATGAAGGAAGAGTGATAGAGTTTAGTGCTTCAAAAGACGGGTTGGTTTTGGATGAGGAAAAAAGTGCAGTGGCTTTGATTTCAAGTTTGCTTGAGTTGGAAAGGCAAACCACAGAGATAAAACAAAATGAAGTTAGTTTGTTGGTTCATAGTATTGCTGCAGATATAGAAACCCCTGATGCAAATGACTTAGGAATTGAGACTTTGTTGGGGGTTGGTGAAAGTACTTTTAAAGGATCTATTGCAGGAAGGGTGCATAATGTGGCATTGACGGCTTCAAAATTGCATGGGATTTTAATTCCACCTGGAGAAATTTTTTCCTTTAATGGGACGATTGGAGATGTGAGTAGCGCTACAGGATACAAGACTGCGTATGTGATTAAAGATGGAAGAACTGTTTTAGGCGATGGAGGTGGAGTTTGTCAGGATAGTACAACTTTGTTTAGGGCTGCTTTGGATGCTGGGTTGCCTATCGTGGAGAGGAAGAGTCATTCTTATCGGGTGAGTTATTATGAGCAGAACACTAAACCCGGATATGACGCTACAGTGTTTGCTCCAAGTGTTGATTTGAAGTTTAAAAACGACACACCTTCTCATATATTAATTCAGGCTAAGGCTGACATTGAAAATTTAACCTTGAGAATTGAATTGTATGGGACTGATGACGGCAGAGTGGCAGAGTTAAAAAATTACCAGCAATGGGATGCCGTACCAGCGCCTCCCCCACTCTACCAAGATGACCCCACATTGGCCCCAGGGGTGGTAAAACAAGTGGACTGGGCCTCGCCTGGTTTAAAGGTTAAGTTTGATTATGTGGTGAATAGAGATGGAGAGACGATTTTTGAGAAGACTTATTATTCCAACTATCGACCTTGGCAAGCAGTTTATTTGCGAGGGGTATAATTTTGGATCCTAATTTCAAATAGTAAAGTTCAAACTATCAACATATGAAAGTTCTAGCGATTGAGACTAGTTTTGATGAGACTGCTGTAGCTTTGGTGGAAAAAAGTAAAAATGGCTTAGTAAAGGTGTTATCCGAACCAGTTGAATCTAGCATGGAAGAACACGCTAAGACAGGAGGGGCTGTACCTGAAGTAGCAGCTCGGAGGCAGATGGAGAGCATGTTGGGTGTGATTAAAGTTTGTTTAAAAAATGCTGGCGCAGAGGATGACTTGGTTAATTGGGCTAAGGAAAATGTGGGAGCTATAGCAGTCACAAGAGGTCCTGGGTTAATTGGTAGCTTGTTGGTTGGGGTAGAGACAGCAAAAACATTGGCTTTGGCTTGGGAAAAACCATTAATTGGAGTAAATCACATGTGGGGGCACTTGTATGCTAACTGGGTTGAGAAAGACAGGCCACAGGTGCCAGGTAGCAAGTATCAGGAAGATGTGTTTGATTTGCCGGAGTTTCCGGCGGTGGGGTTAATAGTATCGGGTGGGCACACTGACTTGGTACTAATGAAAGATCATGGTGAGTTGGAGATTATTGGGCAAACTTTGGATGACGCAGCGGGTGAGTGTTTTGATAAGTGTGCAAGGTTAATGGGTTTGGGGTTTCCTGGTGGGCCGGCTATTGCAGCTTGTGCTGCAAAATATAAGAAAGAGGTCCTTCGACAGTCTGGTGTTTTAAACAACAATAGATCTGCTCAAGATGACAAAGTGCTACCAAGACCAATGTTACATAGCGATGATTTTAATATGAGTTTTAGTGGTTTGAAGACTGCAGTTTTGAATGAAGTGCGAAAGATTGGTGAATTGAAAGAAAGCGATGTAGAAAGATTAGCTTATGAATTGCAGGAGGCAATAGTTGAGGTGTTGGTAAATAAGAGCTTGGAAGCAATAAAAAAAAATCGTCCAAAAAGTTTTTTATTGTGTGGAGGAGTTGCGGCTAATGTTCGTTTGCGGGAAGAGTTGAGATTTAAAATTCAAGATTTGGAAAATGAAGTGGATTTATTTGTGCCGGAAATTAAATATTGTACTGATAATGCAGTGATGATTGGAGCTGCGGCAATTTTTAATGGTTCCCCTATTCCAATTGGTGAGTTGAAAGCTGACCCTGGTTTGGAAGTGGTTGAATGATGGAATATTAAGAATTTGAGCTGTCTGGTATAATTGAGTGAATTTAAAACTAACTTGGGATGATGTCACCTAAGTGTACCGAAGTGATTCGGTGAAGTGGGAGAAGAAATGATACAGGTGGAAAAACCGCCTTCGCTGAAGCTTTGGCGAGTCAAAGTAGACCTCCCCGGGTAAGCCCGTAACAGCAGGAATTGAGGATCGTTGAGGTGGTACCTTTGCTTTTAAGCAACCGCAACTTAATAATAAGTTAGCGGTTTTTTTGTTTTATAGACCCATTATCGCCGAGTTCGCCACAACTCACTCTGCAGTATGGGATGACATAATCTGTATAGAAAGTTTACAGATTACGTCAAATTAGGAGGTTATATGGATAAAAGATACGATCATACAAACTTTGAAGAAAGTATCTATAAAAAATGGGAAAATGTTGGTGCTTTTAAGCCGAGCGATGATCCTAAAGCGGAAACTTTTACGATCATGATGCCTCCTCCGAATGCAAATGATCCGTTGCATATTGGACATGCGATGTTTGCTTCTTTAGAAGATGTGTTAATTCGTTATAACAGAATGAAAGGTAAAGCTGCTTTGTGGTTGCCAGGAACAGACCATGCTGGAATTGAAACCCAGTTTGTGTTTGAAAAGAAATTGGCAAAGAAAAAACAAAGCCGGTTTGATTTTGATCGAGAGACTTTGTACAAAATGATTTGGGATTATGTGCAAGAGAATTCTGATGTGGCTGTGGAACAAATGAAAAAACTTGGAGCTAGCGCTGATTGGAGCCGGTTTAAGTTTATGTTAAATGAAGATGTGGTGAAGATTGTGGTAGAAACTTTTGAAGAAATGTTTAAAGATGGTTTGATTTATAGAGATTTAAGGCTGGTTAATTACTGTACTAAGTGTGGGACTGCATTTAGTGAGTTGGAAG
>CBDUQH010000117.1:0-3931 GCA_965369335.1 uncultured bacterium | reverse complement strand
TAGAAGCGCCATACTGTCATTCTGAACCTGAATGCGATTCAAGTGAAGAATCTAGCAAAGCCAAGTCAGACTTGTCCAAGCGTCAATATAGATTTCTGTTCCTATCACTGACTTCTTTAGCCCATTCCCCCAAAACCCTATGTCAAAAATAAAAACTACCTCCGTTAAGATCGGAGACAAAACCATTGAACTTGAAATCGGCCGCTTTGCCCAACAAGCATCCGCAGCCGTTATCGCCCGTATTGGCGAGACCGTGGCTCATGCCACTATCATGATGAGTAAATCTAGAGACGACATCTCTTGGTTTCCTCTTTCAGTTGAATATCAAGAAAAACTCTACGCCGGAGGCAAAATCAAAGGCTCTCGTTGGGTCAAAAGAGACGGTCGTCCATCAGACGACGTTGTCTTAAAAGCTCGTCTTATCGACAGAAGTATCCGCCCACTTTTTCCCGACGGCTTCAAAAATGAAGTCCAAGTCATCGTCACAGTCCTTTCAGCCGATGGAGAAAACGACGCCGACATGGCTGCCATGCTAGCCGTCTCCACAGGTTTATCTATCTCAAACATTCCTTGGAATGGACCCATTGGAGCCGTTAGGGTTGGTTTAAACCAAGAATCAGGCGAATTACTTCTCAACCCCACTTATGAGCAAAGACAAGCCTCTGATTTAGATCTGGTCATTTCAGGTTCCAAAGAAGCAGTGGTTATGGTTGAAGCCGGAGCCAACGAAGTTTCTGAATCCAAAATGCTCGAAGCTTTTAAACTAGCTCAAGACACTATTAGTGACTCTATTAAACAACTTGAAGGCTTTATCAAAGACAACTCGGTCAAAAAAGCCGAATACACTCCATCGCTTCTTGACGAAGACTTTGTCAAAAAAGTCGCTGCCGATACCAAAAAACAAATTCCACAATTTGTCAAAGCTTGGGCCAAACTAGAATCTTATCCCAAGGACGAACTTATCGCCGAACTCTTTGAAAAATACGGCGAGGAACACTCCAAAGGAGATATTGCTAACGCTATCGACAAACTCATGAAAAAAGAAGCGCGCCGAGGTACTATCGAAGAAGCCACTCGTCCTGATGGTAGAAAAACCGACGAAATTCGCGAAATCACTTGTGACGTTGGTCTTCTCCCAAGAACTCATGGTTCCGCCATGTTCAAACGCGGTTCCACTCAAGCTCTAACCATCACCACTTTGGGTTCTCCATCCCTTAACCAACTCATCGAATCCATGGAAGGCGAAGAAGAAAAACGCTACATCCACCACTACAACATGCCTCCTTTCACTGTCGGTGAAACAGGTAGAGTTGGTTGGCCCAGCCGTCGAGAAATTGGTCACGGTGCACTTGCTGAAAGAGCTCTCGAGCCCATGATTCCATCAGAAGAAGACTTTCCCTACACCATCCACGTTGTCTCTGAAATCATGTCATCCAATGGTTCCACTTCCCAAGCCTCTGTTTGTGGATCAACTTTATCCTTAATGGATGCAGGTGTCCCTCTCAAAAAACCAGTCTCAGGTATTGCCATGGGTCTTCTTAAACACGAAGACCAATACATCGTCCTTTCAGACATCCAAGGTCTTGAAGACTTTACTGGGGACATGGACTTTAAAGTCGCCGGCACCAAAGATGGCATCACTGCCATGCAAATGGATATCAAAATTGACGGTATTCCTATGGATGTCCTCACTCAGGCTTTAGAACAAGCCAGAGTTGGTAGGCTCCACATTCTAGACAAAATGCTAGCTGCTCTTCCCGAGCCTAGAACCACCCTTAGTAAATACGCACCCAAGATCGAAACAGTCTCTGTTCCTGTTGATCGTATCGGTGAAATCATTGGCCCAGGTGGCAAGATGATCAAATCCATCATCGCCGAAACTGGCGCCGATGTAGACATCAACGACGATGGCCAAGTATTTATCACTTCAGCCGACGCCGATGCTATCGCCAAAGCCAAAAAATGGGTCACCGATTTGGTCAGAGAAATCGAAGTCGGTGAAGAGTTTGAAGGCGAGGTCGTTAGAATCGAAAACTATGGTGCTTTTGTCAATCTCATCCCAGGCAAAGACGGACTACTCCACGTCTCCAACATGAGCGTCGACTATGTCGACGACGTCAACAAAATTGTCTCAATGGGCGACATCATCAAAGTCAGAGTCAACGAAGTCAGCAACGAAGGCAAAATTGGCCTTACCACTCTCACTCCAGCCCAAGAAGAAATGAGAAACGCTTCTCGTGGTGGAGACAGAGGTAACGGTCAACGTCGAGGTGAATATCGAGGTCGACCTGGTAACAACGGTGGCCGCGGCAACAATCGCGGCGGAGGTAGAGGCCCAAGAGGCCCACGCCGATAAACATCAAACCAAAAACAAAATAATAATAAAGGAGCGGCAACCCCGCTCCTTTTTGTTTCAAGACATGTCACTGCGGTAGTTTTATAAATATTGTCATTCTGAGTGAAGCGAAGAATCTAGTATAGCGTTACACCAGACCCTTCGGTTACACCTCAGGGTGACAAGGTTTACTGATATCTTGCAAGAAGCCACCGACTTTTAGTCCCCGGATGAATGCAACACGATATAAAATAACATGACCTCTACAGCAAAAGCCATGGGTTTCAACCCGTGGTCTTTTATTTTCTCTCACTACTGACTTCAAAACATAACAATCAAACTCTCTCTTACTATCATCCTGATCAACCCTTGTCTGAGAAGCTGAGAACCATACATCTCAGAGCAACAAACTTAACAGTAGATCTAAAAACAACCCTCGCAAACTCGCTAGATTCAAACATCAGAAAAAATACTTTATACCCTATACAACCCCCACCATACATCTAATACGGCTGCTCCACGTACTCCCTCAAATTAGTCTGATCAATATGCAAACTTTGAGCTTGCCCTTGAACCACCATAAAAGCCACTTTCCTCACAATGCCTTCGATTGCCCTCTTTACCAACCTAATTCCGGAATCATAACCCAATGGCCTTACAATCTCAGGCCACACACTATCATCAATCGTCAAAGCATTCTCAGGCAACCCTGCTTCTTTTAAAGCATCTGGTAATACATAATCCTTAGCAATAATAATTTTCTCTTCATCCGAATAAGTCGGCATACTAATCACTTCCAACCTATTTTTAACCGCCGTCGACACATTGTCTGTATTATTTGCCGTTGCCACAAACATCACTTGAGACAAATCCACAGGATAATCCAAGTAATGATCCACAAACGCCTTATTTTGACCTGGGTCTAAAAGTTCCAACAACACACCCATAATATCAGCTCTTACCTCAGCTGCCACTCTATCAATCTCGTCTAGCAAAATAATTGGATTTTTAGTCCCCACATCAACCATCGCTTTTATCACAGCCCCTGGTTCAGCCTCCAGATGCAACCTACTTTGCCCTCTCAAATCTCTTGCCGACCCCATACCTCCAAAAGGTATCCTCGCAATCTTCCTCCCCATCGCTTCAGCCAAACCATAAGCAAACGTAGTTTTACCAGTTCCAGCCAAACCCACCAAACACAAAATTGGCGCGTGAGCAAAATTTTCCAACTGCTTCTTGTCTAAATTCAACTTCACTATCGCCAAATACTCCAAAATCCTTTGTTTTACCGAATCAATTCCGTAATGGTGTTTATCAAGTATTGCTTTCGCACTGGCCAAATCAATATTATCTTGAGTCGATTTATCCCAGGGAATTTGAACAATCCAATTCACATAATGAGCCACACGTTCATAGTCTTGAGCATACGAACCATAGTTGGCACTTCTTTGTAACCGAGCCAACATTTCATTGACTTTCTTTTTCAAGTCATCAGGCATCTTTACAGATTCCACCTTCTGGCTCAAATCAGCAATGTCTTGTAACAGTCCATTATCTCCATTCATAACAAACCGATTATACCTAAAGCTAAGACCT
>CBDUQH010000116.1:0-4009 GCA_965369335.1 uncultured bacterium | reverse complement strand
GGTTGGGGTTACCTAGTTTTTTTTTGAGGAAATTTTTTTGTTTTTGTGATGAGTGTTTTAGAGTAAAGTAAATGGGTAGAGTGTGTTTACCTTCTTTTAGGTCAGTGCCTAAGGGTTTGTCTGAGTTGGGGTCAAAAAGGTCTTTTAGGTCGTCTTTTATTTGGTAAGCAATACCACAATAGTATGAAAAATCTGACAACATTTTGAAGGTTTGGGATTTTGCTTGTGAAATTATGGCACCTAGGTGGAGGGGGCATTCAAAGGTATATTGTGCTGTTTTGAGATTGTATAGGTTATATATGTGTTTTTTTGTGGTCCTGACTAACTGTGGAGACATGACATCGAGTTGTTGTCCATAGATAGTTTGGATGATGGTATTGTTGATTTTTTCAAGAAGTTTAATTTTGGTTTGAGAGGGTAAACTGGTTGAGATGATTTTTTTAAATGAGAGATGGTTGGTTAAATCACCTGCTAAGATGGCGATGTTTTGTCCATATTGTTGGTTTTGAGGATTGGCTGAGTTGAGGGTTTGTTTGGAATAAGTTAAGTGAATAGTAGGTTTGTTGTGTCTAAATTCAGCTTGGTCCATGATGTCATCGTGGATTAGTAAGTAAGTGTGGATGAGTTCTATTGCGGTAGCTATTTGTAAAGTACTTGGTTTGAGCTTGGAGGCTGTGAGTTGTTGTCCGATGAAGACTAAGTTGGGCCTGAGCCGTTTCCCACCGTTTAATGTAAGTTTGTGAATATTTTCGATTAAAGTGTTTGCCTGATGAAGTTGAGGAGGAAGGTTTTTTTTTGTGAGGTTAAAAAAGCTGGTGAGATTTGTTTCGACTTGGTCTTTGTGTGTGTTTAGCAAGCTTGGGGTGAGGGTTTTCATTTGAATTCGAGTTTGTAGCCAAGACCATGGACTGTTTTGATGATTTGTGTACCAAAAGGCTTGTCAATTTTGTCTCTTAAATATTTGATGTGAACATCGATGGTGTTGGTGTAACTGTCTTTGTTTGCGTCCCAGGCACGGTCTTTGAGAATGTCTCTTGTAACTACACTGCCGTTTGCCAACATTAAAGTTTTTAGGACTAGGAGTTCCTTGCGTCTGAGTAAGATGGTTTTATTGTGGTGTGTGACAGTATATGTGTTTAGGTTAAGTTGAAGGGGACCTGAGGAGATGATTTGATGTTGGAGTTTTGGTGTGCGGCGAGTGATAGCTCTGAGGCGTGCAAGCAGTTCATTGAGACTAAAGGGCTTGGTGAGGTAGTCATCTGCGCCTGCGTCCAGAGCTGATATTTTGGTACTAGTTCGAGCTTCGCCTGAGAGAAAAAGAATAGGAGTGGTGATGAGTTGTTGACGAATGCTTTTGGTCAGTTTTAGTCCGGTTGAATCCGGTAGGAGGTAGTCCAGGATAATGATGTCGTAGTGGGTTGTACTTAAGTAGTCTTCTGCTTGGTTGGCGTTTGTGGCTGTGTCAACTAAGTAAGTTTGGGTTAGTCTTTGACTAAGACTTGAGAGAAGGTCTAGATCATCGTCTATAAGCAGTATTCTCATAAGTGTATTGATTAAAGCAACTGAAGATTAAATTTTCATTAAATATATTTGTTTAACGGTGTCTGGAGTTAGGAGAGTTAACAGTTTTTTAATTTAGAATTGGTACAAAGATTTGGTATTAAGGTGAATTTGTGACTTGTTATGTTTTTAAAAGGTAAAAAGCGATTATTAAAAAGTTTGTTATTTGGGGTGTTGTTGTTATGGTTGCTTGGAACGATTTATTTAGTGGTGGGTATTAGAAAAATGAAAAGAAAAATAGATACAGATGAAACTAGTAAATATATACAAAATTTAGAGCGTCATGTTGATTTTGGTGGTGTTTCGCCAACTTTGGCCAGAGTAAACGATGCTGAATTGTTGAAAAAGAATGATAGGTTTTATGAAAGTGCAGTTAATGGCGATGTATTGGTAGTTTGGCAAGGTAAAGCTGTGTTGTACAGACCCAGCAGAGATGTAATTGTTGATGTTGGGGTGGTGCTTCCAAAAGAAACAAATGTATCTCAAGATGCAGAGGAAGAGGGTTTCTCAATGGCAGTGTTAAATGGTACTAGTGAGAAAGGTTTGGCTTCCAAGGTCAAAGTTGAACTTGAAGAAAATGAGTTAGTAAAAAGATGGATAGATGAGATAGAAATTGGTGATGCAAAGCAGAGGAATAATGCTAGGAGCTTGTTGGTCGATCTAAGTGGAGGTCGAGCTTCGAGTTTGATTGAAGCTTTGAGTGAAGAGATTGAGTTTGAGATTGGAGAGTTGCCAAGTGGAGAGAGTGAGGATTTTGATTTAGTTTTGATTTTGGGAGGAGAAGGCCGTGAATAAGTTTGGATTGTTGTTGTTGGTTTTTGTGAGTGGCATGTTGGGTTCGTTGGTGGTAGTAGGTGGATATAATTGGAGCAAACAGGAAACTTACTACAACTCTTATTCGTATACCGCTGTGTTTTTGGATAATGATCAAGTTTATTTTGGTCGAGTAGAGTTGGAAAGCGATTTGCGGTTAATTTTGACCGATGTTTATTATCTAAAAGCTAGTGCAATAGCGAATGCAAGCGATTCGGCTCAATTGTCTCTGATTAAGTTGGGTGAGGAGTTGCATGGGCCTAAAGATAGGATGGTGATTAATAGAGAACATGTGTTGTTTTATGAAGAGATGAGGAATGATGGCACAATTATGGATTCGATAATAAAAAGGAGTAAAGGATGAGGTGGTTTTGGTTGGTAGTGTTTGGTGTTTGGTTGATAGTTGTTGGGGAAGTGAAAGCGGCTGATATTTCTATACCAGTGGATGAGTTGCCAACCGATAGGTTAACTCCAAGATCATTGGTTGAATCTAAAAATGCTGATTTGGTGGAATCAAAACATGCTGACCCTGTGGCTACTTGGGAGGTAAGTTTTTCGATTGGTGGTGATTTGTTGCAAGCGATAAATGTGGACAATAGGAGTCAAGTGATAAATAACACAACCCAACCTTTTCAAGGGAATACGTTGTTTCAAGTGGTTAATCCCAGCTCGACCAGGGTGATAGCCGTTCCAGATCGATCTGGCGAAATATCTTTGCTGGGGCAGGAAATTAGTGGTTTGGAAATAGTCAATGACGCAGTGGAGTTGGGAGTACATACAGTAGGGAACTTTTTAGGTGGGTTGCTGGGGGGGAATGGATTAAGTATTTTGGGGGAAGAAGGAGAAGGGTGGGTTCCGAGTTTGGGTTTGGGAGATTTGAGTGAAAACTGGGTGCAATCATCAGGATATGATATTGTTTTGGACAACGTGGACAGTGAAATTAAAATTTTGGGTAGTGATGGGGACAATTATGCAATTTTGGATGCGGGCGAGTTAGTAGAAGATGTGACTTTGAGTTTGGTTGGAGGGTCGGGGACTTTACTGACAGATGTTAATTATTCTTCTTTGATCGGAAGTTTGGGTGAGGGTTTGCAAGCTGTAAATAATTTGACAGACTTGGATGATGTGAGTGCTGCAAGAGTGAATTTGGGGTTGGGGAGTGTGGCAACAACTGCTGCGAGTGATTATTTATCAGTAACGAATAACTTATCTGATTTGGGTGACGTGAGTAGTGCAAGGAGTAGTTTGGGGTTGGGAAGTATTGCAACTGAAGCAAGTGGGAGTTTTTTGTCGGTGTTGAATAACTTGTCTGAGTTGGGTGATGTTGGTGAAGCTAGAACAAATTTAGGATTGGGGAGTGTGGCAACAACTGACGCTAGTGATTATTTGTCAGTGTTGAATAACTTGTCGGACTTAAACGACAGTACCACTGCTCGGTCTAATTTGGGGTTGGGTAGCATTGCGACGAGTGCTGTGAGTGATTTTTTGCAAGTGACCAATGATTTGTCTGATTTAGATGATGTTTCACTTGCGAGGATGAATTTGGGGTTGGGGAGTATTGCCACTGAAGCAAGTGGGAGCTTTTTGTCGGTGTTGAATAACTTGTCTGAGTTGGGTGATGTTGGTGAAGCTAGAA
>CBDUQH010000115.1:0-4026 GCA_965369335.1 uncultured bacterium | reverse complement strand
ACTTAATACCATAAACTCAGAAAAATGAAATCAATCTATTGGCTTCTCTTCTTAGCCCTAATTCTCAGACTTGTTCCGCTGAACCAATCACTTTGGCTAGACGAAGCTATCAATATAGTTAATGCCAGAGACAGAACCCCATTCGACCTTGTAGTTAACTACTCCAATGGAGATTTTCACCCACCTCTTTACCACATTATTCTCCACTACTGGATCAGGCTTTTTGGTGACAGTGAAATATCAACCCGTTTCCCATCAGTCCTCTTTGGTCTTATTACTATTTACTACACCTATAAACTTTCCCAAATAACTTGGCCAAAAAAACAAATAAAGCTCAAAACCTTCAAACTAAAATTCCAAATTATCCCTCCAATTCTCCTAGCGACATCAGGTCTCCATATTTACTATTCAGGCGAAGCCAGGATGTATTCTCTTGCGGCCATGGGCATAACAATTGCCTTTTATTATCTATTCAGCCTCAGCAAAAATTTTCAAAATTCACCCCAAGCTCTTAGTAGCGTACTCAAATTTACTCAATCCTTAAAAAACATCCAAGCTTTACTCTTTATATTCGGCCTCTCTATAGCTCTCTACGCTGACTACGTCCCTTGGCTGCTCTTACCCTTGTTTTTCTTCGTCCAACCCATTCTCACTCTAACTGCCTTTTTTACCACCGCTCCCTGGTGGCCACTTTTTTACTACCAACTCCAAAATGGCCTATCCACAGCCGCACAATACCCAGGTTGGGGACAGGTGGTTGGGGGAGTCTCAATCAAAAATATCCTCCTTATCCCAGTCAAATTCCTGATTGGCCGCGTTTCTGTCGACAACAACACACTATTCCTTTTAATACTCCTAGTACCTTTTTCTGTCGCAGCCAGCCTCTTCTTCAAAACCCTCCTCAAAGCCAAAAAGAGTTTAATTAAACTCACTTTAGCTTGGCTAATTTCACCAATTACCATCGGCACACTCCTTGCTTTCAAAATCTCCCTTCTTAGTTATTTTCGTTTTATTTTCCTCCTCCCAGCCTTCTACATTATCCTAGTCCAGGGTTTGAGCTACATACCTAAAAAACACATCAAAACTTTCTTATCCATCCTAATTATCACCAACATCATTTCTAGCCTTTCATACTTATTCATCCCCAAATTTCACCGAGAAGATTGGAAATCATTTTCTCAATGGATAGACCACAACAACATCCCCAACGCTTTAACTATCTTTCCCAGCCTTGGCCAAGCAGAGCCCTACAACTACTATCAAACCCAAATCCCAGCCACTGATCAGATTCAAATCGAAACCTTACCAGACACCATCTACTTAGTACGCTATGTTCAAGAAATATTTGACCCAAGCGACCAACATCGACTTACTCTAGAAAAACTTGGTTACAAAAGAGTCTCGCAAAAATCATTTAATGGGGTAGTAGTTTGGGTATATCAAAAGCCCAACCGTGTCTATGCTTCAATCTAGACCTAACTAAAAGCAGTAACTTATTTTAACGCTTTACAAAAGATATACTCTTAACATCTATGAAAATTGGTATCGATATCACCCAAGCCCAGTATCAAGGCACTGGAGTTGGCAACTACACTTACAACTTAGTCAAACACCTTCTCCAAATTGACCCCCAAAACCAATATCTTCTTTTTGGAGGTTCTCTTCGTGACTACACCAATCTTAAAAGTATTGCCAACTCACTCCACTCTCAAAATAAAATCTACCCATTTCCACCAACACTTATGGATACTTTCTTTAATAGATTCAAGCTTCCTTTAGATTCTTTGACTGGCCCTCTAGATGTCTTCCACGCCTCAGATTGGACCCACCCTCAAACTCAAGCCAAAACCCTCACCACCATCCACGACTTAACCATTCTCAAATACCCCTCCCACCAACACCCCAAAATCATTTCTACCCATAAACGCCGACTCGACCTCGCCATCAAACACTCCACCGCTATCATCGCCGACTCAGACTCCACCAAGCAAGACATCCTCCAATACTACTCATATCCAACGGAAAAAATTCACGTTATCCATCTAGCAGCTAGTCAGGATTTTCTAAACTTCGCCAAAATCCAAGCCAAAACTCAAAAAAAGCTTATCCAAAAAACAAAGAAAAAATATGGCCTCGATGACTACATTCTCTCTGTAGGAACAAGGGAACCTAGAAAAAATCTCAACAAAGTCATCAAAGCTTACCAACGATTCAATCTCCACCACCCCAACTCGCCTCAACTCGCAATCGCCGGCCGTTTTGGTTGGGGCGATAACCAAAAACCCTCTTCCAACACCAAACTGCTTGGCTTTGTTCCTCAATCTGACCTACCCGCACTTTATGCCGGTGCCAAAGCCTTTATCTACCCTTCTCTATACGAAGGCTTTGGCTTGCCTGTCTTAGAAGCCATGACCTTGGCAGTTCCAGTTATCACCAGCAATCGTGGCAGCCTAAAAGAAGTCGCTGGAAAAGCTACAGTTTTAGTAAATCCAGATTCATCCAAAGACATTTCCATCGGCATTCAAAAAGCCCTCAAAAACTCAAAACAACTTTCACAACTTGGACTCAAACAATCCAAAAAATTCTCCTGGAAAAAAACAGCCGAACAAACACTCTCCATCTATGGAAAAATCTACAACTCCAAATAACCCATTTTCGACTAGACTTATTTTCTTCACAGTCTTATCAGTCCTTATCATTAGGCTAATCTATCTAGTTGGCCACAACTTCACTATTCTCACTACTTCATTCGACTCCAGTAGCGCCCACCAAAAATATACCCACTCCCAATACAATCTAGACAATGCCGAGTTCTACGGCAACATCGACGACGACCTTCTTTACTCATACACTGGTTCTCAATACATCAGGGGAATTGACCCAAGTACCATCAATCCAGAAGCTCCCTTTTTAATCAAATACCTCTACGGCCTCTCCATTCACTTTGTTAGCAACGCCCAGGTCATCCAACTAATTTTTGCCCTCTCCCTTCTTTTTGTAACCTACAAACTAGCTTTAAAACTCACCGAGTCTCATAATCTATCTCTCTTCGCCTCATTTATCCTCAGCTTCGACCCTCTCTTTACCCACCAAACCTTTCACACCCTGCTCGATTTGCCCCACGCCCTATTTATCACTCTCGCACTCTTTACCTTCATCAACCAAGCCAAGTCTAACAGTCAACCCATCCTCACCTCAGTTCTCCTTGGCCTAGTTGCCACCACCAAACTCTACATCACTGCTGGAATAATTTACCTCGTTTTAATCTTTTTTATCCCCAAGACAAAAAAACATTTTTTCAACCTAACTTTTCCCGCTATATCAACTTACCTCTTAGTACATTCCATTTTTTTCATCTACCACCCCAACCCTCTGGATTTTTTCAAACTACACCTCGACACATTTAGACTTTACAGAAGTTATCTACCTGACTATCCCAAGGGTGAATTATTAAGAATTATCTTTTTAGGCCAATGGCACACTTGGTGGGGGAATGTGCCAATCATCTCATCTCCTTTTTGGTCCCCAATCTGGCCACTAGCCACAATCTCGTCACTCACCAGTCTATTTTTCGCCAAAAAATCCTTACACAAAGGAATGATTCTCATCTCTTTTGTTTGTCTTTTGTACCTTCTTTCCAACTTAACCCACGTCGTCTTCCCCAGATACATACTCTCCATTTTGCCTATTCTTATCATCTCTTTGTTATACTCTCTTCAGGAGGTTTATTTTGTATATAGGCATAGACGGCAACGAAGCCAACACACAAAACAGGGTCGGTAGTAACATCTACGCCCACAACGTTCTAACTGGCCTCTATAATTTAGATACCAAAACTAACTACCAAGTTTATCTAAAAAGCCCACCCCAAAAAGATCTTCCCAAATCAAGAGAAAACTTTAACTACAAGTCATTTGGCCCATCTACTCTTTGGACCCAATGGCGCCTCCCCCTAGACCTTTATCTAAACAAACCTCACCCTTCAGTCTTTTTTACCCCAGGCCACTACGCCCCTAGATTTTGCCC
>CBDUQH010000114.1:0-4052 GCA_965369335.1 uncultured bacterium | reverse complement strand
AAGTAAATACCTGCATGTATCAAAAACAGCAACCCAATCACCAACTTCATCAGCCTCAAAAATTGGGCTTGTTTAGGATCAGATAGCCATAGCACTACAAAAAACAAAACCCCTCCAACCATTGCTAGCAGCAATGAAGCCAAAAACCACGGCTTACCAATCGCCGTATCTACAGGGATCCAAATATTTACCATCGACAATAATGTTGCTATAAACCCTGCCCCTGAGTACATCGCCACATGCGATAGCCATAAATGATAGTACTCAGAATGCTCAAAAACATCGTAGAGGGGATCACGGTAGTACTTCAAATTAAAAGAGGTAGTCAAAGAATGAATTACCACAAAGGCATACACAAACATAAAAATAGTGCTAAAAATTGTATCCACCAAAAAAAGATCACCAGGGGCTAGACTCACATCAATTTCACTTCGCAAAATAAAATACAAAAAACTTTTTAACCACACGAACATAATCGGTAGCACAACAAACCCATACGTAAACTGCACCAAATCCAACTTTAAAAACTCTCTTTTTCCAGTATGTTTATACAAAAACAATGATGCCGTCAAAGCCAGAATTGGTACGATAAACAAAAAGATTGCCATAGCTCAGCCTTTAATTCACAACTTCTCCATTAAAACATACTCTTTACCTTGATGCACCATCGCAAAGATCCATAAAAAGCAGACTAGTTGTTAGCTTTTCTTCGTCGGCAACAACCTAGCTTTAAGCTTAAACTCTCTCTCTTCACCTGTTGGCAGCTCAAAAGACTGAACCCCAGTCATTTGATAATAACTGAGTAAATTGTTGGTTAATGACTCTTCTAAGTCTTTAATTTCTTCAGAAAATTCTCTGATTTTGGCCTTAATTTCCTTCCCTTCAGTTGATTCATTTAACTCTTTTTTTCGCTTTCTAAAGGCATCAGCTGCATTTTTTGCCTGTTGCTCAAATTCTGCCAAAGATTCATCGTTATCCATCATATTCTTCAATCTCTCTCGATATTCTTTTTGCTTTTCTTTAGCTTCATCCAGCTTAACTGACAAATTTAAAACCAAACCCTTTACAGCCTCAAAAGTTTGCTGATCAAAATCTCCACTGTTTTCATTTTCTTCAACCAACTCTTCGTCAGTCATATTAATCTTTTTTACATCATCTTGAGCATCACTCATTTTCCTCCTGATTCCATCTAACTCTCGAGTTAGAAAACTAATAACTATTACCTATTACATCAAACCATAATAAACACATCATCAGTCAAACGCAACCATTAACCACTGTTTGAATTAACTACCTGACACCCCCAGCTTAAATCCTGTATAAAATACCAACAACTTACAGTCGATTTCCACCTTTATTCAGTATTCTATATACTAAGTTGACCTTGTATAATATCCAAGCTTTGACAACTAGCAGTCACTGTTTTATACTGCTAATTCTAAACACTCTGATACTTTAAATTATCAGCATTATAACCAACTATAAACTCTCATTATTCTATATTCAAAACAATACATTTATGGCCCTATTGCTCACCAAAACCACCAACAAAGACAAGACTTATCCTTTAGTCCCAATCCGTCATGGTGTAATTTTTCCTCATACAGAATCTATCATCCAATTTGGTCGACCTCAGTCAATCAAAGGTGTCCAATCTGCTTTTGAAGGCGACAAATACATTGTTTTTGTATCCCAAAAAGATCCCAAGGTTAGCGATCCCAAGCCACAAGATCTCTACAAGGTTGGTACCCTTTGCACCATCGAAAGAACTCTAAAAACCAACGGAGAAATGAACGCTTTTGTCAAAGGTTTAACCAGAGTTAGAATAGAAAATCTAAAAGTTAGAGACTCATATTTTGAAGTCCGAATCACCGAAATTCCAGAAATTATAGAAGAGAGCTCAGAAGTTAAAGCTCTCGTTAAACACGTCACTGCAGAATTCAAAAAAGCAGTTAACCTCGGCAAAACTGTTGACATCATGAACTTCATGAAACTCATGTCAGGTGTTGAACCAGTTCAACTCGCCGATCAAATCGCCAGTACCCTTGACACTACTACCAAAAAGAAACAAAAACTTCTTGAAACCACCCCAATTCGAGATCGTCTCAAACTAGTTTCAGAATACCTTTCTGAAGAAATCAAAATATTAGAAATAGAAAGAAACATAGCCAGCAAAACTCAAAAAAAGTTCGATAAAAACATGCGTGACACAGTTTTACGCGAAAGACTAAAAACAATTCAAAAAGAGCTTGGTGAAGAAGGGGACGAAGAGCAAGAGATCCAAGTACTTAGAAAACAAATTAAAAAAGCCAGCATGCCCAAACAAGTTCACACCAAGGCAATCAAAGAACTCAAACGACTTTCTCGAATGAATCCTCACAATCCTGAGCATGGCTACATTCGCACTTGGCTCGAAACCCTTATCGAAGTCCCTTGGAAAGCATCCAAAACTAAACCAGTCTCCATCGACAAAGCCATGAAAGTCCTCGACGCAGACCACTATGGTCTCGAAGAGGTCAAAGAAAGAATCACTGAGTATCTAGCCGTTCTTAAACTCAAAGCCCAAAACGCCAAAGACTCAAAAACCAAGTCAAAATCATCACCTTCTACCATCCTCTGTTTTGTAGGTGCTCCGGGTGTTGGTAAAACTAGTATTGGTCGCAGTATCGCCAGATCGCTAGACAGAAAATTTGTCAAAATGTCCCTTGGTGGCATGCGAGACGAAGCCGAAATTAGAGGCCATCGCCGAACTTATGTCGGCGCCATGCCAGGTAGAGTTATCCAAGGCATGAGAAACGTTGGCACCACCAATCCAGTTTTTATGCTCGATGAAATCGACAAACTAGGGCGAGATTTTCGAGGTGATCCTTCCTCAGCCTTGCTTGAAGCTCTTGATCCCGAACAAAACCACGAGTTTTCTGATCACTACTTAGAAGTGCCATATGACCTCTCACAAGTTATGTTCATTACCACTGCAAACAGTCTTGACACTATCCCTCCCGCACTAAGAGACAGGTTAGAAATAATTCGATTCTCCGGCTACACTTCCCTCGAGAAAGTATCTATCGCTAAAAAACATTTAACCACCAAAAACTTAGAAAAAAATGGTCTCAAGCCAGCCAATATAAAAATTGACGATAAAACTCTCGATCTACTCATAAAAAGATACACCCGAGAAGCTGGTGTCAGAAACTTAGAAAGAGAAATATCCAAAATTTTCCGTAAAGTCGCCAAAAAATTCGCTGAGGGCCATAAATCCAAAATCGGAGTCAACACCAAAAACATTCAAGACTATCTTGGACCCTACAAATTCCCAGAGACATTAGCGGAGAAAAAAGACGAAATTGGTTTAGCCACTGGCATGGCTTGGACTCAATCTGGAGGAGACATCCTTTTTATCGAAGTAGCTCTTATGCCTGGTAAAGGCAAACTCATCTTAACCGGCCAGCTTGGTGATGTCATGAAAGAATCTGCCCAGGCAGCTGTCTCATACATCAGAAGTAAATGGAAAGAATTAGGGCTTGATAAGGATTTCAACAACAAAATTGACATCCACATCCATGTCCCAGAAGGCGCTATCCCCAAAGACGGACCTTCAGCTGGTATCACCATGACCACAGCTATAGTTTCAGCTCTAACTAAAAAAGCCACCAAAAGAGACGTTGCCATGACGGGTGAAGTTACACTAAGAGGCAGAGTTCTAGAAATCGGGGGAGTCAAAGAAAAAGTTATCGCCGCCCACCGTGCTGGTATCAAAACCATCATCCTTCCCAAAGAGAACCAAAAAAACTTAGTCAAAGTTCCCAGAGAGGTCCAAAAAGACATAAGCTTCAAATTTGCTTCACATATGGATGAAGTCTTAGACATAGCTCTAAAAACCAAGCAAAAGTAAAAACGCTTCTACACCTCTTAGCCTCTAAGCTTCCTGTACCTATCATACCTCCTGTACCTTCCATACATCTCGTACTTCTTGCTGCTTTTGCCCTTTTGCTCCTTAGTGCATTTGAGCTTTTTGGCTTCTGTTCCTTTATGCTTCCAACACTATCTGCTAT
>CBDUQH010000113.1:0-4166 GCA_965369335.1 uncultured bacterium | reverse complement strand
CACCAAACTCAAAACTAACTCTCCAAAGGAATCTTATTCGACAACCAATCAGCCGATTTGTCCAAAAATGTCGGTTCAGGCGTCTCATTCAACAAATACTTATTCAAAACTTTCTTTAACTTCTCCTCTTCTTTCTTATCCACCAACATCAAAATTCTGCCTGGAAAAGACACCAATGTCTCAATCACCACCATTTTTTTGTTAAATTTCGCTTCAAACCAAAATCTCCCCAAGTCATCCCATCGAAAAAACCTCCCACCAGTCCTCACTCCTCTTGTGGTCACAATATGCTCAGCCTCTTCAGGCTCAACCGAAGCCAAAACATAACTCACAAAAGCAAATGACAAGATTACCGCAATCAACAAAAACTCCCTCACAAACAACAAAATCACCGACACCAAAATCACTATCGCGCCCACAGTGGTAAAAAACTCTCGATTTCTCTTTTTAAACGGCCTTGCCGCCGCTTTCCACTTCAACACCACTTTCTCCTCATCGGAAAATGCCAACTCTCTCTCCTGCATCAAAGCTTCCAACTGTCTTAGTCTTGCCCTATCTTCAGAATTCAACTCAACTGGATTATCACCTTGGTTTACCATAGTGACTAATTCTAGCAGACCAAACCGCACCCTCACAAGCTACACCCCGTACATATCCTTGCTTCACAAGCATATTAACCTCAACACTTTTAAGTCTATTTCTTACTCGCCCCAACACCATCTAATCCAGGTTGCTTCTCTGCCAACTGAATGACTTTCTTCAAACCATCCAAATCCACCTTCTCCAACTTATTAAACCTAATGCAGCTTTTACCAACACTCACATTCCCCAATTCTTTTTTATACTTCTCCGCCACATACTCCCCACCAACCACCGCACACACATACACACTCACATAATTTTTCTGATTTGCCAAGGCCACTACCGGCCAATCCAACATCTCTCCTTTGTAGTTTTTATACCTAAACTTCCCATAGCCAAGCATATTATAAGCAAAATGTCGTTTCAAACTCGGTGCTGTTTTCTGAATAAACTTATCCAAAAACTCAATCATTTCTTTTCTCTCCTCAGGCACCGCTGCCAAATACTCTTCCACATTCTTTGGTTTCACACTCTTAAACATATTCATAACTACTCCTGATTTAATTTTACTTCATACAAATGCTCCCACCCACTCGGATCCACATCTGCCCCACTTGGTGTCACCACCAAAGTATCCAACAAAAATTTTTGCTCTTCAAACTCCACTGCCTTTGAAATCTCATCTCTTTTTGAATACTCCAAATCTCCATAAAACAAACTCACATGCGGCATCAGCACACTAGGCTTCTCCAAACCAAACACTTCCTTGGCCCTCACATACAACTCCATCAACTCAGGTGACGGTTTCAGCCTCACAAACACACACTGATAATAAGTAGTCGAATACTCAATTGACCCCGTTTCAGCCATAAAAGATTTGCTCTCTCTTGCCAATCTCTTACAACCTTCTTTAACCTCTTCCCAATCCCCCCCCACATCACCAAGCAAAGTCATATGAGCTTCAAACTCCACCCCTCCATACTCTAGAGCCAAACCTTTCACCACTCCGTCCAAATACTCTTGCACCCCTTTATCACTAGACATCAACCAAATCGAATACGCCATAACCTATCCTACCATAGCCTAATCAAACCTTTTTCCATTTCGCCCAACCAATATCAACCTCTTCTCAAACCCACCCTTCTCTTCCAACTTCCTCACTCTCTCCATTTCAAGCTCCTCCATACTCAAACCACTCACCTCTGCCACAGCCATCACCATCTCCAACACATCTGCCAACTCACTCAGCACTCCCCCACTTTCAGCCTCCAACACCTCACTCGCTTCCTCCACCAGTTTCCGCTTCACTTCAACTTTAAACTCCTCTTCATCCAAAACCTCCACCACCAACTCATCCCTCGCCATTGGGTATCCACTCAAAAACACCAACTTAAATCCCCTTTTATGTAATCCTGCCATCAAACTTACAGTAAACAACGAAGCCCCCATCCCATCTTTCCCATGAACCAAACACGGCAAGTCCCCCTCGCCAAATCTAAACGCCTTCCCATCCAACAAAATCTTCTTAACCATGCTCCTACTATACCAAACATCCCAACACACACTTCAGCTCAACACACCTAAAAATCCATCATTCAAAGCCAAACCACTCACTGACTGGTACGTGGCGGAGGCGGTGGGATTCGAACCCACGGGACCCGTGAAGGTCGAGGCTTAGCAAGCCCCTGGAATTGACCACTATCCGACGCCTCCAGATAAACGCAATTATATCATGCAAAACTGTCACACAAACGTTTGTTCGAACTCCCAAAAACCTCAAGGTAACTTCTTGTTTCCTTCTCAGAATACAACCAAACATGTTTCTTACCAAACATCTTCGGATTAAACCCATTGTTCTTTAGAACATCAAAAACAAAAAATCGCAGAGGCTGCGACAAATTAGAAAAACACAACTTAAAATAAGAATACTCCTTCCCTCTAACACTATATTTGTGCCTAAAAATTCCCCCATCAGTATCTAACAAACCTCGTAAACACATTCTTGAATATTTCGAGTTGTCTTTTATCCAATCAGGTACGTCAACTTGATGTCTGACTTTACTCCCAATTAACAAACCAATTTCCAACAAATAATCAACAAACTTTACACCTGTCACCACAACAACAACAGCTTTCTTCCTTTTTCGCTTACACACACCCGGGTTATAACCAAACAGATCTTCAACTAAATCTACAACATACCCAACATATTCCTTATCAGCTTCCGAATTAAGAGTAATATGTAGTTGACTCCGAGTTAACCCTCCATCTCCGAGGACTATCCCTACAAACTCTGCCAGCCTTTCTGATGGTAAAGGTTTCAAAAACTCATTGGCAACAACACACCCCAAAGAACGATAGTAATCAGGATCTATCTTCCTACGTTGTTGAGAAATCAATCCACCTTTTCTTCTCCACGACAAATCTTCAAGATGTCTGAGTGTTGCAATATTTGTTTGCACAACATAAGTATGATGCAAACTGGTTATAAAGTCAAAGAAAAGTAGACACAAAACTATTTATTTTAGATTAACGAGTCTTCACCTCTACCCAGATAATCTTAAGAAAATCCATTTCCTGAGGCGAAGCCGGGTAAATCGACAAACGAGCAACTCGTGAAACGCCAGCGGGCAAAAAATCAACGTTCTCAATATTTTAACTCAAATTTTCCCAAATGGCGGAGGGGACAGGAGTCGAACCTGCATGGGATTTCTCCCGCCAATTTTCAAGATTGGTTCCTTACCATTCGGAGCACCCCTCCTTAGACCGAAATTATACCAAGAACTAGTCTGGTTTGCAGTTTTAGATCAAATTAGATATTATTATAACCAAATGAGAACAACTCAACGAAAAGGCGATATCGCCACCTCACAAGCAATAGCAACTTTCACCAAACTTGGTTATGACGTTTCACTCCCACTTACCGAATCGGCAGCTTACGATCTAATTATTGATTTTAAAAACAAACTCAAAAGGGTACAAGTTAAATATTGTGATTCTAAAGTTGTTGATCTAAGAAATATCCACTCAAACTCCAAGGGTTACAAGGTTAAAAAGTTAACCAAACATAAATATGACTGGCTCTATATTCTCTACAAAAACAATGAGTATTTATTCAAAAAATGCTTCAAAAACCGAAGAGGATTAACACCTCAAACACAAAATCTACTAAAAAACCAAATAGCCAAAATCTCTAACTAGCGATCACCAAACCCCAAACTTCCCTCACCCCAGCTCTCTTCAACACCTTCCCACACTCCCTCATCGTTGAACCCGTCGTCCACACATCATCAACCAACACCATCCGTCTTCCTTTGATCATTGAACATTGAGCACTGCCACTTAGCCCAAAGGCTCCTTTCACATTCTCCACCCTTTCCTTTCCACTCAACTCTACTTGAGGCACAGTATACTTCTCTCTCACCAACACTCCTTCCCAATACTCCCACCCAAAATACACCGCCAACCGCCTCCCCAACTCTTCTGATTGATTAAACCCTCTTTGCCTCAATCGTTTGTCATGGAGAGGCACTCCCACCACAACCCATTTTCCCCGAGAAAAAACTTCAAAATCACCTATAGAC
>CBDUQH010000112.1:0-4307 GCA_965369335.1 uncultured bacterium | reverse complement strand
CTTTAGATTTAAACAAATGCCTCAAATAAGCTCTACTGAATCCACTTCGACAAGTGTAGCAATCACAATCATCATCTATCACTCTATCGTCTTCACTAAATTCTTCGTTTGATATATGCAAACGTCCCCTGGGATAGCTACTCTTAAACCCCAACTCTCCAAAGGCAGACTTATCCAAACAAAACATTTCAGGTTTAAAAAGCTGATAAACTTCTTCAATTCCTTTACCTACAACCATTTTTCCGTTGTACAAAATTCCTGTTCTAGCTTGTCTAGTGGGCGCTACGCAATCAAACATATCCGCCCCCGACAAGATTGCTCCCATTACCTCGACAGGATGAGTCCCCACACCCATAAAATATACAGGTTTATCCTTTGGTAACAAATCCCTCATCCAATTCACATTCTCTTCTGTCATTTCCCAATTTTGCCCAATCGATCCACCCCCCACAGCTATCCCTTTTAAACCCTTTCCTGCTACATACTCAGCTGACTCTCTCCTCAGCTCTGGGTAAACACCTCCTTGAATTATCCCAAACAAAGCCTGTTCACTTCCTTGACTTCTTTTTTTCTCCAACTCTTTCCATTTATCCGTGCACCTATCCAGCCAACGATGTGTTCTATCCATCGACACTTTGGCATACTCTTTTCCTTTATCAGGGGTTGCCTCATCAAAAGCCATAATAATATCAGCTCCCAACTTATGCTGAATATCAATCGACTTTTCAGGGGTAAACCGATGTTTGCTACCATCAATATGTGAGTAAAAACTCACACCTTCTTCGTCTATCTCAGGTGCCTTAACACCACCGGATTTTCGACCCAAATCTTCTCTAAAATGTCCCAAAGAACTCACTTGAAACCCACCAGAGTCAGTCAACATAGCCCCACTCCATCTAGAAAACTCATGCAACTGGCCCATCTTCTTTATCAACTCGTCACCTGGTCTTAAATACAAATGATAAGTGTTTCCAAGTATTATTTCTGCTCCCAACTCCTTTAAATCTTCAGGTGATACCGCCTTAACGCTTGCTTTAGTACCAACTGGCATAAACACAGGAGTTTTGATCACTCCATGAGGTGTTACCAACTCCCCTCTCTTTGAATGCCCCTTAACTTTTTCCACTTTAAACTCAAACATAACCTAACCTTTCAACACACCCAAGGCTGCGTCTAAATCACTACTTAAAGGTGAACTAAACTCCATTTTTTTACCATTCACTGGATGTGTCAACCTCAACACTTTGGCATGCAAAAATAATCTCTCACACCACTTCAAATCCTCCTTAAGACGCTTTCTCCCTACATACTTACTATCGCTTACTATCGCATACCCTAAGTGCTTCAAAACCACCCTCAGTTGGTGCGTCCGTCCTGTTTTAGGATATAGCTCCACGAGACTAAATCCATCTTGGTATCTAACATTCTCTGAACCAAACTCTTCCTTCACTTGATAATTTGTTTCCGTCATCTTACCTCCCACAACCACGCCAAACTTCTTTCTGTCTCGACCAATCCTCCCCAAAGGCACACTCAAGCTTCCTTTCTCTGGTTTCAATCTCCCATGAACCAAAGCCCAATAAACTTTTTCTATCTTTCTTTCCTTAAACTGACTCATCAACTCCAACAAACTAACGGTAGTTTTAGCCATCACCATTACACCACTAGTCTCTTTATCCAATCTATGAACCAACCCTGCTCTATCAACAAACACTCTCCCTTGTTCACCCAACCTCAATGCCTCTTCAATACTCTCAGGGTAATTATCGACAAACCAATCTTGCAGGGTCATAGATTTAACCGTCTCGGCTCTATTAACCACCAACCCAGCTGGTTTATCCACTACTACAATTTCATCATCTTCAAAAACAACTCTGATCTTACTTTCAATAACAGTCCTATTCTTTTGCATTATTTTCCTTGTTTGGTTTTAATTCACAAACAAGCAGTATTATAACTCCCACCCCAAGCAATACATCAGCCACATTTCCCACCACATTCAAAATCGGATAATAAATAAAGTCCCAAACTCCTCCCCAAACAACCCTATCCAACAAGTTAGATACGCCACTAGCCAAAATAATATCCAATCCCAACCCTTCAGACTTACTTAGTTTTCTTTTTCTTCTCACCCAAAAAATCAACCCCAGCGCCACTCCCATCAACAAAATCCAATGACTTCCTTCCAAAACCCCCAACACTCCACCCATATTCAGTTGAGCTTTACCCAAACCTCTGGCAACCAACTTACTTACTTGATCCACTATCAACACAAACACAACCACTGCCAAGCTCATCACTTCTCTCTCCACTTCTTTGTCGCTTTCTTCCATTCCACATCTCTTAACCACTGCCACCATTCACTTGCCTCCACACTCACACTCAATCCTGACCTCAAATAAAGCCCCACCAACCCTATCAGTACCAATACAAACCTTAGTAACAACTCAATATTAACTCCTAGATAAACATACTCATCTTCACTCAAAACCCCCAGCATCAGCCCAATAATTCCCAAGCCTATCACATAAGAAAAAAACAGAAACCCTGGTCGCGCATCTCCTTTTGACCTTTGATACCAAACAAACCTCCTGTATCTTCCCTCCGCCCACCACAAATAACCAAACACCATCATCCACAACAAAAAAGCATACAACCCAATAGGATGTCTCGTTTCAAAAGTTCCTGGAAACTTTAATCCCACAGGCAAAGAAGTAACTCTACCTATACCACTTCCCCCAACAAACAATCCCAAATTGACCAAGGCGTGAGCTAGACTAATTCCAATCGCTGACAAATCAAAAGTCTTGTACAGATTCCACTTCTTAACCTTACAAAACCTTATCACTCCCAACAAAGCCGCCGGCAAAATTCCAAACCAAACAAAACCAGGCCTCGACCAAACTCCCAACCAATAAAAAATATTCAACCCAAACACATCAAAATGAAGTAATGCAAACACTATCCGTCCTCCCACCAAACCCCAAAAAACTGCTACAAACACCAAATCTATCAAATCATATTCGTCGTAGTATTCCTCTCGAGCCCTCTTCCAAAAAACAAAGCTAGACAAAAAAAACGTCAAAATCAAAAAGATTCCAAAACTATGAATTACGATAGGCCCAAAGGCAAATAACACAGGTAACATAACCTTCCCATTTTAACCGCCCACTCACCCAAATCAAACTAACATTCTACACAACAAGTATCTAAATCCCTGTACTCAATCTCCAAACCCCGTTATAATAATCTTCTTGCCTCAATCAAAAATAATATCAATCAACTATGTTATCTCTTGCCCATACAGCTACTGGTGCCTTTATTGCCCAAAACATCCCCAACCCTCTCATCAGCATCCCTCTCATCTTAGCCTCACACTATCTTGAAGACTACATCGTCCACTGGGATGTCGGCACTGGCCTTAGCAAAGGCCTCAAAAAAAAGTCCGACGCCATCAAACACGAAATCATTGATCTTATCCTCTCCTTTCTATTCATCTACTTTATCTTTCAAGCCGACCAAACAACCATTAACTATCAGGTCTGGATAGGTGCCTTCGTAAGTCTCATTCCAGACTTTTTAGAGGCACCCAGAAACTTCCTTAAATGGGAACCCAACTGGCTCAAACCTTTTAACAACTTCCACGGCAATTTCCACAACTCCACTCCTAACATCCTCAAAGGTCTAACCCCTCAGCTTATTCTCCTCATCCTCATCGCTATCTTTGGCTAATATTCAAACTTAGTTCGATCTTTCCACATACTCGCTCGTTCTGGTATCAATCCTGACTTTATCACCTTTATTGATAAACAAAGGCACTCTCACCTTCAAACCATTCTCAAGCTCTGCATCTTTATACACATTACTCGCACTATCCCCTTTTTCACCTGGGGCGGCATCAACCACGGTAAACTCAATCTTTGGAGGCAAATCCACATCCAAAGCTTTATCGTCCCAATACAACACATTTACATCTTCTCCTTCTTTCAAAAACACTCCACTCTCGCCAATAACCTTCTCACCTATCTCAATTTGCTCAAAACTTCTTGGATCCATAAAGATATATTCTTTATCTTCTTTGT
This sequence comes from uncultured bacterium, assembly GCA_965369335.1. Classification (GTDB taxonomy): domain Bacteria; phylum Patescibacteriota; class Microgenomatia; order UBA1400; family CAYNFZ01; genus CBDUQH01. The sequence goes on along the minus strand of CBDUQH010000112.1, from coordinate 225 downwards.
ACAAATACTGCAATACTCTTTTGCTCACATCTATATCGTCAAACTTTTCAGTTGATTTAAATGTCTTTGTACTTACCACGCCAGAGGATAAATCTCTAACTTTAACTTTCACAGTTCCTCCACCACGAGACATGTGGGTGTGTTTGTAATCAGTCACTTTATAGGGCTTACCATCTAATTCAAAGGTAACCCCATTTCTTAATTTTGTTGCTAAAATCATAGCTG
>CBDUQH010000111.1:0-4309 GCA_965369335.1 uncultured bacterium | reverse complement strand
GTATATCTAAGTAAATACATGACCTGATTATCTCTAGCCAAATCAACCACCGCTCCATCATTACTGTAAAATTCAAACTTAGGCACTTGCCTTGACACTTCACTTTGAGAACTCACAAAGGCAGCTTCTCCCCTTCCACCAACCTCTTCATCACTAAAAACTCTCATATCAATCATTCTCAAGTCTTTAGATTGCAAAGCTTCTTGTAAAGACGCCTCCAAATCAGCCTGCATTCTATTCTCAAGTGCCAATTTTTGATTTTCATCCATAGAATCAACTTTATCCATCAACTCCACCACATAATCTTGAGCCTGAACTTCCACAGGTGCCAAACCTTCTCCAGTACTATCAAAAACCACCCCACTCCAAAACAAAGTCAAAGCCACCAAAGACATCCCCACACTCCCTGCCAGGACTCTACGTTTAAATAAAACTCCAGCCAATCTATCAAAATAAAACCAACTCTCGTTTCTAGCCTCCACCTCATTCATCAACGCACTCTTGAGCATATACTCATACAAAGGCGTCTCTATACATGGCTTATCAGTACACTCCAGTATTTTTTTGGCTTGATATCTATTCATAAATCCTTTTTGTATCCTCCACCGGTATAACATTGCTCGCATAAATAGGTTGCAATCCAGAGTCCCCAACAGGCAACTCACCTTTATGTACCTTAGGTTCTTCAACTCCCTGCCTCACAAACACATCCCTCAACTTACTCAACCCTCTCGAAACCAAACTTTTTACCGTTCCTTGCTTTTTACCCAAAATCTCTCCAATCTCAGCAATCTTTTTTTCCTCAAAAAACCTCAAATACAGCACCTCCCGATACTTTTCATCCATCTCGTCAATCGCCTCTTTCACTTCCAAAAACTTCTCATGCCTTTCCACTTCTTCTTGAGCGTCAATGCACTCTTGCTCCACATCGGTCTCATCTGCAGGCTCAAACCCAGCCACCTCCCTCAACTCATCCAACGACATCAAATTGTTCTTCTTGCTCCTATAAAAACTTTTAATTTCATTTCCAGCGATCCGATATAACCATGCGACAAACGGCACTCCTTTCCACTTAAACTGCCATAGCTTTTTGTAAGCTTTAAAAAACGTCGTCGACGTCACATCTTGCGCAATAGCCACATCTCCAACTCGTCTGACACAATAATTAAAAATCTTGTCGTAATACAAATCGAACAACTGCCCAAATTTTTCAGGGTCACTTCTTGCTTCATCTACTAGTCTTTTTTCTTCTTTTAAATCCATTCTTGTTTCCTTATTTCTGCTTCATCTATTTAACTCCACTCAATCCAAACCGTTGCACTAATCACTTATCACTTAAAATTGTTCCATCCACATACAATACTCCATCCTCCACACCTTCTCCTTCCCAATCTCTAAACTCATATTTACCAAAACTATTTTCCAGCTTCAAGATGTTACCAGTTTTAGTCCCTCCTTCATCTAAATAATCTTTTGGACTAACTCTCCCATACCACAAAAAATAAATATAAGGCGCTCCCAGCTGGTTAGAGACTACCACTTTGTCATACTCACTTTGTCTTTGCTCAACCGCTTCTACCAACTCTATATAGTCACCCCTCCACAACTCACCTTGCTCCATAGGTAACCACACAAACAAACTAATTCCCAACCAGCCCAAACCCACACCATACATCCCCCAAAATAGTATCCTGTTTCTGACTCGATCCCAAACGCTCACCAATCCCATACTTACCAACAAACTCATCCCCACCACCATCGGCAGTACTCTGGTCACCAATGGTTGATTGGCCACCAAACTCGCCGCCACCGGCGCTAACACTATCATCCAAACAATTAAGTAGTCTTCTTTTTTGCGCTTTTTCTTAATCAAACATACCAATCCCAAGCTCAACAAAACCAACTCAAACACATAAAAAAATCCCATACTCGGCAACCTAAACCAAACCAAATCTACCCCTCCAGCGAACCAAAATCCCGGATGAAAATAATCCAAATACCTCGACACTATCTCACTCAAAAACACTACTCTTCTGTTTGCCATCATGTCCAACCACCCCAGACCCAACTCATTCATCTCCAAAATCCTCATAGCTGAGACCTCAACCAACCTATCATCTCCCACCACCCCCACACCACTTAATCGACTCAAACTTCCACTCAACAAACTTCCTCCAACAACAAAAGCCACACCCAAACCGACTACACCTAACACTGCCATTTTTTTAAACTCACCCAAAACTTTTTTACAATCTTCCCTATACAACCACACCATCACCAACCCCATTAGAGGCACAAACACCCTACTTGATTGATAAGTCATCATCGCCAACCCGGCCATAAATAAACTTACAACCAACCAGCCAATTCTTCTTTTCTTTAACCCCACCACTCCACTCCAAATCATTGCCATAGTCATCACCAAAGCCACATTTGAGTCAAATCCTATCCGCGACAACATCACTAACGCCGGATTCATCGCCACCACAACCAGGCCAAATTTTGCCATCTTTTCATCAAACAAATCTCTTACCATCAAATACACCACCACCATCAACCCCAAACCAGCCATCAAAGACGGCAACCTGACCACCCAATCAGCCACTCCCAACACTTTAATCGCTCCTGCTACCAAATACGTATAAACTGGCGGCCTGTAATCATCAAAGCTCCTAATCACCACCGGCAATTTATTCCCAAATTCATCCATTCCAGTTTCAGACAAACTCCATCCATTGTATCCAAAAGCCACTTCATCCACATGCAAACCTCTGGGAACAAATCCAAACATCCACACCCGCAACAACACCCCCACCACAACAGCCCACACCCACCAATAGTTTTTCATCCAATCCATCACTCTCCATTTTTAACTTTCTCTATACTCTATACTACATACTCTATACAACATTCGCGACCATCTCCCGTACTTCCCCAATACTCTCACACCTCATCAAATCATCCCTCAATTTTGCCGAGCCTTTAAACCCCGTGGCATATATCTTAAAAAATCTCTTTAACCGATTAAAATCGCGTTCATCTCCCCAAATCTCTTCCCACAAATCCAAGTGCCTAATAAGCAGTCCCAACTTCTCATCAATCGATTTATTCAATATAGACTCATTTTTGTTAAACAACCAAGGGTCATGAAAAATGCCCCGGCCTATCATCACTCCATCGACCCCATACTTGTCTACTTTCTCATTTGCCTCCTCCAAACTGCCCACATCACCATTCCCAATCACCACCGTATCTACTCCCATTCGATCACGAACCGCTACAGCCTTTGCAATCTCTTCCCAATCCGCCGGCACTTTAGACAATTCTTTAGTGGTACGTCCATGAACTGTCAGAGCATCGATGCCTTGTTTCAACAAATACTCCACCCACTCTTCAGTCACCACCTTATCAAACCCAATCCTTATCTTTACCGACACAGGAAGCTCTCCAGCCACTCCCTTTTTTAATCCTTGAATCAATCTACCTGCCAAAGGTTTGTCTTTCACCAAAGCACTACAAGCACCTTTGCTGATAATATTCCGACTCGGACACCCCATATTAATATCCACTCCATCAAAACCAAATTTAACCAACATCTCACCTGCACTGCAAAACATATCTGGACTCACTCCCCAAATTTGTGCAATCAAAGGCCTCTCCATCTCACTGTACTCCAAAGCTTGATTCACCACCTCCACTCCTCCAGAAAAAATCTGATCCACACTCACAAACTCAGTCATCATCAAATCTGGTTTCCCAACACCAACCAGCAACCTTCTAAAAGCACTGTCAGTCACCCCATCCATCGGCGCCAAACACATAATCGGTTTTGGTAAACTTTTCCAAATATTTTGCATCTGGCTATTTTACCCCATCACCTCAAGTCAGATAACCCTCTCATAAATAACCTTTTCATAAGTTATAATCATCCGAGATGAAAAATATCTTAGATAAAACCAACCAATTCCTCCTTAAACACTATGACCAATGGTACTTCTATCCCGTTTTTGGCGGCATCTTAGTCCTTTTTATCGGTCTCGGCATCCTAACTATAGGTTCTTTAGGAACACACAAGACCACCAAATCAGAACCAGACCAACAACAAGAATCTGGTCAAATTGCCGGCACCTCCGACGAAAATCAATCTGGTGACTCAGACACTTTTGAAGATAACTTAAACGACGATGAAGACGAAGAAGAAGATCCAGACCCAAGCCCTACTCCCAAAGCCACTCCTAAACCATCCCCTTCTCCTACCCCAAAAACTTCTCCTTCTCCCTCACCTAGTCCTAGTCCCTCACCATCTCCC
>CBDUQH010000110.1:0-4312 GCA_965369335.1 uncultured bacterium | reverse complement strand
CCAAACCCAGACCCAACCAAAAGCAAACATGCACCACACACCACTAATTTTTGCTGTACTTTGGTTTTTCTTGTATATCTAAAAATCTTTTCCACCATGTAAACATTCACCACAATTATTACACCAAACAATACATTGATAAACCTTGTTGGCAACCAATTTACTCCAAACAACTCCTGCTGTGTCAACAAAAATAACCCCAACCCAAAAGTTATAACCAGCTTCATACCTCTATCTAATTTTCCCATTAACCACTCATATAAAATCATCCACATAGCCAATATGCTAATCACTAACCACCAAAGATCATAGCTCTCCCCAAATGAATCCATATTGTAAGGAAAAGATTTTTTGTTCACTTCCAAACCAACATTTGATACTAATACATCTTCGTCACTTTCCACATTTTCCTTTTCACTAACAACTTCATCCACTGTGACTTTGTTTACCCAAACTCTTGTTGTCTCTTCATACACAAACCTCCAACCAACCCCTACATATGGATATCCTAAACTAACAAAAACTAGCAATAGTCCTAAAAAGAATTCCCAAGTCACTCCAACTTTAAAGATTTCTCGGCCAATCAATACTAAAGGTAGGCCCACCACTCCAACAGATGCAATTGAAATCAGTCCGTGCGTACTAAACAAACTACCCCATACAATCGCTATCATTACCAACCATTCTTTTCGAGCCTTGTTTTCTGCCATAGCTCTCAAAACCAAATATACTATCCCATATAAACCCATAGTTGCCATAGCTTGAGCATAAATATCTAAACTTGTTCTAAAAACTGCAAATGAAACTAAACTCATAACCCCTGCCAAAAAACCATTCTTTTTGCCAAATAAATTTTCAACTATCAAAAAAATCACCAATGCACTCATTACAACCACGCCCATCATTACCAACCTCCAGCCAATTTCAGGGCTAAGTCCAGATAGCAAAGACAAGTTCCCTCCAAGCGAAATCACCAACGATCTATCCAAGCTCCATGGAATTTGACCACTCCGCACTACCTCAGAAGCTTGAGCCAAATAGTATCCACTATCTGCCCCAACTAGACCTGTTTTTTTCCAAAACCAAGCCCAATAACCCATCCCCAAACCCACGGTACTTATTAACATCACATCCCAATTCACCTTAAGATTTTTAATCGAAAAATATTCTTTTAAGCCTGCCAATTCTTTGCCATAAGATATCGGCCTGGAATTGGTTTTAAAACTATCCACAACAATCAAAATCAGCGACCCAAACCCCAAAAGTAACCAGCTGGTAATACTACTCAAATTACCTCCCAGTACCCTATTGCACACGTACAACCACCATGGACCCACAATAAAACTAAGCACTAAACTCATCTCAAACCATCTAGCAAGTTTATACAGTTTTTTACCCCAAATTACTCTTAACACCCCAAACCCCACTAACCACAACCCCACCAAACTTGCAGTAAACCTAATCACAATCAAAACTTTTAACAGCTCATCCATATTTATTGAAAGATAGGTCTAATTGTGTTTATCATACACAAGATATTCGTTTACTAACAGGCCAAGATAACTTTTATCAAACCTAACTTCCAATATTGAGATAAGACCAGTCAATACACCTCACAAGACAAATCATTTATACTTGCTTAACCAAACTCTACAAAACCTTCTTTTTTTATTTCATACTTATTTTAAGCCATATGCATATTTTCTATATCACTAATCACAAGCTCCCAACTCACAAAGCCAACGGCTATCAAATAGTCAAAACTATCGAAGCTCTCAAAAGAAAAAAAATCAAAGTAACACTAATCATACCCAAGCGCAAAAACAACATTCCAAGATCTATCAAAACCTACTACAACCTTTCCTCACCCATCAAAACTATTTACTTGCCAACAGTTGATCTGCTTCACATCAAAGGCCTATCAATCTTCCCATACTATCTCCAAACCATAACTTTCTATCTTTCCCTTACCAAATGGTCTCTATCTCAAAAATCAAGTTCGACCATTTTCACTCGTGACTGGCCAGCAGTTCTTTATCTCAATCTCACTAAATCCAAATACAAAATCATTCTCGAAATCCATCAACTACCCACGACCAAGCTGGGACTATTTTTACTCAAAATTGCCCTAAGCAAAGTAAAACAAGTAGTTTCTACCAACCCATTATTAACTAAAGATTTAAGCAAACTAACATCAACCCCAATAAACACCATTCCCAACTCAGCAGACCCCAAACACTATCGAAAAATTTCCGGCTCTTCCTTAAAAACCAAGCTCAAACTTCCTGTAAAAAAATTCATCGTCACTTACACCGGGAATCTTCAAACCCACAAAGGCATCAACACATTGATCCAATCGTCTGAGTTATTAGACTCAAATGTTCTAATCCTTGTTATCGGTGGCTCAAACCACCAGATCAAAAGTTTCAAATCACCATCCGAAGGCACCAACATCAAATTCTTAAGCCACAAGCTTCCAAATCAAATCTCCCAATACCAACAGGCTGCCGATGCTTTAGTCATACCTAACAGCTCAAAAAATCTACTATCATCTCACTACACTTCTCCTATCAAGCTTTTTGAATACTTTCATGCCCAAAGACCAATCATTGCTTCAAACACACCTTCGATCAAGCAATTTGCACAAAATTCTGTACTATACTTTAAAGCAGATAATCCCAAAGATCTGGCTCAAAAAATCAACACATTATCCAAAAACAAAAAACTCCAAAAACAATTGGTCAAAAAAACAAACCTCATTAAATCTCAGTACACTTACAGTTTCAGGGCAAAAAAAATAATCTCACTACTTAACCAAATGTAATTCTTTTAACATCTAAATATGTCAAAACCAACAATTTATTATCTTATCCCTACCCACAACCGAGTCCAAATCCTTAAACAATGCTTAGATTCCATCCAAAAACAAACCTACCCTAACATTCAAACCATTGTTGTCGATGACGGTTCAACTGACTCAACTCCAAAAATTCTAAAAAAATATCCAGTCACTGTTTTAAAAGGAGACGGCAACCTGTGGTGGACAGGTGCCATGCGTTTAGGAGTAGACCATATTCTCAAACAGGCGAGAGAAGGGGATTACATCATGCTTATGAATGACGACACGACTTTCAAGCCAAATTTCACTAAAATCCTACTAGACTTATCCCAAAAGCATCCAGATGCAATCATCACTTCACTCTCGTTTTCAGACACCAAACAGACACAACTAGTCGAAGCAGGGGTCAAAATAGATTGGACCAATCACAGATACGATCAACCACTTAAACTTCCTTCCAACTACAAAAAACTCACCCTCCAACCAGTCGACGCCACTTGCGGTCGAGGCACCATCGTCCCCATCAAAGTCTTTAAAAAAATTGGTAATTTTTCTCCCTTCTTACCCCACTACCACGCAGATTATGAATTCACTATCAGAGCCAAAAAGGCAGGATTTTCCCTTTACATTGCATACCCATCAATCACTTTCGCCACTTTAGAAGCCGGTGGGGTTAAATTTAGCACCACCAAAAAAACCTGGTCAAAATTCAACAAAGAACTTTTTTCCCGCCGCTCCAAAGTCAACCTAATAGACCAATTAGCTTTAACCTTCCTCTCCACACCAAACAAGTACAAATCACACAGATTAAAAACTATCCTCATTGACTTAATTTTCCGACTTTCACTCACTTCATTTTTTTTCAATCTTAGAAGGTTTTTTAACTTTCCAACTTATGACTCTTAATCATAAAAGCAAATTCCGAAGCAACCTCACTACAAACACTAATTCTTTTTTAGCTTGCTGTTTGTTGCTATTATTTGTCCATTTTTGTCTATAACAATATACTCAAATTTATCTTTCCATAAAAACATGTTACTGAAGTAGTCCCTGTTCTTGTCAAAAAAACTTTTGAAGTAATTATTATGTTTTGCATGTGCTAACTTGAAAAGGAAACTAAATTTGGTGTCTCTCCTTTCCTTTTTTTGCCACTCAACAAAAATCAAGGTGTTTTTTACTTGAGTTACATGCCAAATATGGTGGTTTTTCATCCAAGTAAAATTAAACAAAATATCCGACATCTTGGTTGGGGTTTCAATGTATCCCCGTTTAGAAGTACGCATGATTTCCTCACAAGCAATTGCTGGATTTTCAGTATGTTCAAGCACATGTGAGCAGTAAGAAAAATCAATAGATTTATCTTTAAACGGCAAATGACCAATATCACAAGATAAAAGCGGCCTGTTATCCTTCACAACCTTTGTACCTCTAGCTCTATGCGTAGTCGGTTTTAAGTATTTATCAACCAATACA
>CBDUQH010000109.1:0-4374 GCA_965369335.1 uncultured bacterium | reverse complement strand
GGTTTCCTTTCACTGGGGGAGGTCAAATCCATGTTAAAAACTTAACACAAAAATTAATTCAAGACTACAACTGTCAAATCTACATCTACTACCCTCCATCACCCCACATCGCTATCAGATTACTTTGGTCATTTTTAGCCCCAATCCATATCTTTTTCAAACATTTCACTTCTCCACCTGACATAATCCACTCGCACGCCTACAATTCTTCTCTCACTTCAAAAATCTTGTCTATACTTTTCCAAAAGCCGTCCATCCACACTATCCACGGAAGTAACTTACTTGATCTCAAAAGCACTTCCTTCAAAGCCAAACTAGAGTCAATCCTGTTGACCAAAATCACCCACACAGCGCTAATCACCGTCTCGTCAACATTTTTAAAACACAACAACTCAAACAAAAACATCATCGTCATTCCAAATGGAGTAGACCTAACATTATTCGATCAAACCAAACTCAAAAAATCTAAAAACCCCAGGATTATCTGGATTGGCAGAGACGATCCAGTCAAAGGCTACCCCTGTCTTCAAGCAGCTCTAGATCTAGTCAAAAAACAAATACCCAATCTAGAGACCGATATCATTTTAAATGGCTCTTTCACACCAAAACAACTGATCAAAAAATACAAAAAGGCCCATCTCTTTGTCCAATCATCAATTTCTGAGGGCCAGCCAATCACTTTGTTAGAAGCTTGGGCAGCCAAATTGCCTGTTGTGGTCACTTCTGTTGGCGATAATCCTCAAATGGTCAAGTCTGGCAAAAATGGTTATTTGGTTAAGCCAAAGGATCCTCAAGAACTTGCTGAGAAAATAATTAAAACTCTTCAACATCCGACCCAAGCTAAATCAATGGGTCTAAATGGTTACCAACTAGTTCAACAAGAATACACTTTGGACAAAATCACTCAACTCACCTTTAAGCTTTATCAATCAGTGCTAAAATCAAATTAATTATTATTTACATTAATTCAAATGCCAATCGATAAACAACTACTCAACATCCTTGCTTGTCCCGATGACAAAGCCGAAGTTAAATACAAAAAAACTGCCAAAAAAGAAACTCTGGTTTGTACTAAATGTAAAAGGGTTTTTGAAGTCAAACAAGGCATTCCTATAATGCTACCCAAGGAATAACTTTCTTTTTGCATGAATATTCTTATCACCACACCTATCTTTCCTCCCCAAATCGGAGGCCCTGCAACCTATACTTCGCACCTGGTTAAACTGCTCAAAAAAGACCACAACATTACATTAATTACTTTTGGTAACCAAGCCACCAAAATCAAGGGTGTCAGGATAATCAACATCCCTCTCCACCAGCACTTCTTGGGAGTTTTTTTTCGCCAATCTAAACTAGCTTTACTACTTTTACAACACATATCCAAAAACCAGTTAGTCTATATCCAAGGCCCAATCGTAGTCGGGTTCACTTCCACCTTAATCTGCAAACTATTTTCTAAACCTACACTTCTAAAGTTTGTCGGAGACGTGGTCTGGGAAACTGCTAGAAACAACCACCAAACTTCAAAAAACCTTCATTCATTCTACCAATCTAAACTTACTTTCAAATATACCCTCCTTAACTATATCCAAGAATTTTCTCTCAAAAACACCTCAGTTATAGTAACTCCTTCAGATTACTTAAAACAATTCCTCGCAAAATACCATCACATCCCATCCTCAAAAATTCATACTATTTATAACGCCATTGAATCTTCAGCACAAAAAGTAACCAAAAAGAAACACCAACTCATCTTCGTTGGCCGCCTGGTTACTTGGAAGAATGTAGATCAAATCATCCAATCAGTCAAAATCGCCCGCAAACAACACCCTTGGCGACTCATTATAGTAGGGGAGGGGCCAGAGCTTTCCAAGCTAAAAAAACTTGTATCAAAACTTAATGCTCAAAACTACATAAAATTTCTAGGCACTCAATCAAAAACACAAACTCACAAATATATTCAACAATCTCAAAAACTTATCCTGTACTCATCATACGAAGGTCTATCTCACACCATCATAGAAGCCATGCAACTGGGTGCCACAGTTATCGCCAGCGATATCCAAGCCAATAAAGAAGTCTTAAATGGCTTTGGACAAATATCTACGCTCAACCAAATCAAATCATTGGCCAAAACCATCAATCAACCTTCTACAAACACGCATAAAGCCCAAAAATTCGCCCAAAACACTTACTCTTGGGCAAGCCATATCAAACAGTTATCTGTTCTTATCAACCGACACAAATCTTCCAAATAAGTTAGACAACCAAACAAAGACATCATATTATCGATAAGTATTTCAATTGTTTATTCTCACTCATCATGGTCTTTATCTTATCCATATCAGTGCTACTTTTATCCTACACAAATTATCTTGTTTGGTTACGAATAGTTTTTGGGCATTTGTTTGTTTTTCTGTTTGCTGGTTGGCCAACTTCAAAACACCTATTTCCCAAACAACAACTTCTAGATCGTATTTTAAGTTCCAGCTTAATCTCTCTTCTACTCACATATCCATCAACTGTCATCGTGGCCGTCCTAGAAGGGCAAACTGGTCAGGCCATTTTTTCAAAACACCTACCCACTTCCATATCTGTTCTTTTTTTACTCAGCCAAATTTGTTTCTTTGTCTTTAAAAAGTTTTGGAAACCTACTCCAATTAAACTCAAAAAAGTACCTATAGGTATGGGGTTAATTATCAGTTTATTAATATACTCTACGCTGGTTTCTTACAACTTAAACCGAGCTGATTTTGTCAGAGATGAGTACGATATGGCCCATCAAGCCTACAACTTAGTAGACGGCATCTTAGCTGGCAGGAAAGCCTACCTAATTTCATACGGCATTCACCCACCACTAACTTCTGCCATAAAGCACTTCTCTCTCAATCTACTACAACCAAATGGACTTGATTATCTTCAAGATTGGCACCCAAGATTTTCTGAGGGCATCATTGGTATTCTAGTTATCATTGCTTCTTATACGTTTGCCTTTCGGATTAGTCAAAATCGAAAAATAGCGTCAATAACTGCCTTACTCTTAGCCACTAACCCATACATGGTGTTTATGGGCAGAATCTACCACCGAGATTTGGTGTTAACTTTGTTTATGTTACTTACTCTTTATTACCTAAGTTACAAAAAACTACATTCCAAGAACAGTCTTTTGTTAACAGCCGCTAGCCTAGGAGCCTCACTTCTAACCAAAGAAACATCAATCCTTCTCATACCAATCTTTGTACTATCAGGTAGAAAGATAACATGGATATTAAAAACTTTATTACTCTCGTTAGTGTTTTTTATCCCGGTCTTACTCTTCAATCTCATGGCATATTTATCTACCGGCTACATGGATTTATTTTTTTCAGCCATATTTGGTATAGACCGCCCTTTAGTTACTACAGTTGCATCAACTGGTTTTGGCTTTAATCTCAGGGCCCTTTTTACCTATCTTTGGGATTTATACTCACCACCATTAATGGTTTTGTTTTGTCTCAGTCTGATTCTAAGCTTCAAAAATCTCAACTCAACAAAAATAAGACTTCTCATTGCTTTTATCTCCTTATCAGTCATATTTTTTGCCAAAACAGCTTTAAGAGGATATTACTTTATTTTTATCACCCCTCCCCTTACCATACTACTGTCTTATCAACTAAAAACACTCACGCACAGACGCTTGCTAACCCCAGTATTGGTCATCTTAACGCTCTATTTGTGTTTTTACTCCTACAACTCCGTTATTGCTTCAAGACCAACCAACTCAGCTAGCATCCTAACCTATGACGAACAAGTAATAATTCCACACCCGCTCACCCAAAATTACTCATCTGTAGCCAGGGATTGGACTCTAAATTACGGGTACAAAAATCTTATAGCCACTTTAGACCAACTCATCTCCCAAGACAGTTGTGTTGAAGTCGACCCTTTGATGAACGATCTAGCAGTCCGTCGATATTTTTGGGTAAACGACAAACTCAAACAACATTATCTGACCAACTACCAGTCTAGATTTCCAAAATGTCATAATCAAACACAACACTATTTTGTTTCAGACCAAATGTACTCTTTCAATCTACTCAAAACAATTGAGGGAGAGTACCCTTTAATTAAGTTTTACATTTATCAAAAATAATCTATGTGTGGCATCAACGGTTTCACTTTCAAAGATACTCAACTCATCAAAAAAATGAACCAAAGTATCATCCATCGAGGTCCGGACGACGGTGGGGAATACACATCTCCTAGAATATCTCTAGGTAGTCGAAGGTTGTCCATAATTGACTTATCAAAAAACGGGCACATGCCCATGCCTAACAAAGTTAAGACTGTCTGGATTGTTTTTAACGGTGAAATATACAACTTTATCCAACTTCG
>CBDUQH010000108.1:0-4444 GCA_965369335.1 uncultured bacterium | reverse complement strand
ATTCACTCCAATCCCATAACTTTCAGCTAAACTATACGCCCAATCTACACTCAGTTTATTCATCTCCTTGATTTTTTCTTCACTCAAATCACCACAAAACATCGCCGCCGCCACCAACACTTGAGGTCTCACACCCCATACTTCTTCACTCACTCCATCAACCAAACACTGCCTATAAAAACCATTCAACTCAGCTGCACTCACCCAACAAGCCCCATCCACTCTCCTCAACTCTTCCTTAAACTCTTCACCGACTTTATACCCATAAACACCCACTCCAAATTGATTTATCGCCAATGGAACCCCTTCATCGTCTTGATTTAACTGATTTACCACAAAAAAATGCGGGGACACCAACTCCAAATTATCCTCAAAGTCATCAGGCAAAACCACCCCTTGTGTTTCCTCCCAACACTCTCTTCTTAAAGTCTCTTTAACCCCTTCATTCCCCTGCCTACCTCCTGCCACAACCCCCCACTTATCCTCTGCTCCCACCACAAACAAAGGAGTCTTAAACCCTATTGTTTCCTCAATTTTTGCCCTATCTTTGATTAACCAAACATGTCCATTCCCATCATGCAACACTAACATCGCCCCCACTTGGCGTCTCTCACTTGTTTCCACTTCAACTAAACCACTGTTGTATGTTTCAATGCCAATAACACCCATTTTTCCTCAAAACTAAAACACTATGTTTCTTTAGTCGCAACTTTCCCAAAAATCATTCACTCACAACCTGTTTCTACATGTATCAATATGTTTCAACTTGTTTCTGTAAACTCACAAACCTTTAAAAATATTACCCACCACTCCAATCCTCAAACCTCTCCACCAAATTTTTTACCACCACCAACTCACCATCTGCAATCTCCTTCGCTTTCTCAGTTTGCAAATAATTCCCTCTCACGTCTTTCACATACTCCCACATAAAGTCCACCGCCTCATACATATCCATCTCCCTCTCACTCACCAAGAAAAAACACACCCTCATAAACCCAAACACAGACACAATCTCAAGCTTGTCAGCATCAAACAAAAGCTTAGCTTCCAAGAGGTCAGTCTTCAAAATATCTTTTCTACCATGATGATAAACAGCCTCACATACCATCTCTACTTCTTCTTTTTCCAACCGTATCTCCTCTAAAAAAGGCCTTGCCAAATTAACACTCTCATACGGATGACCATCATCTTTAACCACTCGCCCAATATCATGCAAATAACAACTTGCTTCCAACACACTCACATTTACCTCATAAAAATCTTTAGCCAACAACAAAGCATTTCTTCTTACCGACACAACATGTCTCCAGTCATGATATTGATCAGTTTTCTTGTAGTATTTCTTAGCAAACTCTTTGATCTGATTAAGTTGTTTTTTAGTCATACCTACTTCTCCAAATAAACATAAACAAAAGGCCTATCAACCAAAGCATCTCCATCTTCAGTATAAACAATCCCCATTTTATCGACTACTTCCGCACTTGCACTCAGATACAAATTCAACACTGCCCTTTGTATCTCTTCAGACAACCCACTCTTCCCCATCCAATTTTTCACACTATATTTTGGTAACACCGCCCATCCAATTTTCACCTCTCGACCACTCAACTCGGATATCATCTGCCCTAGTCTTTTTCCCGTCCACAAATGCCTTCCTGATTCCTTAATTTCAAACACATCTCTCTCAAAATTCAACACCACATCATCAGTTGCAACATACTCGTTTATCACCAATCTTCCACCACCTTTTAACACTCTCAACGACTCTCCAACTGATTTTGCAATTTGCTCATCGGTTAAATGATGATAAACCATTCTCGCCGTCACCACATCTATCGACTCACTTGGGACAAATAATCGATCAGCACTTCCCTGAACTACAAAAATATTTTCGGATGAGAAATGTCCTTCTGCTTGATTCAGCATTTCCCTCGAATAATCAAAGGCCAACACCGCTCTGGCAAAAGGACTCATTAGTCCTGCAATCTCCCCACTACCCGTTCCCACATCCAACACCACACTTTCACTCCCCACATTGCAAACCTCCAACATCTTTTCTTGCAAACCGCCATTTTTAACCCACCCCAAGTCACTATACCCATTCGACCTTATTTCCCACAGTTTTTTGGCATCAAAAGCACCAATAGAGTTTTCAACATACACCGATATATCCACCTAAAAACAAAATGCAATTACAAACTCTTAGTCGCAACTTCTCCACAAATCATTCACCCACAACATATCCATCCACACTTCCCAAACCCCTCTTACTTCAATCTAAGCCTTTGTGCTTTTGAGCATTTAGGCCTTTGCGCTTCTAAACTTCCCTCCTCACCCAAACAGCCTCGTCACTTTATCATTATCCGCAATCAGCTTAAACCAAGGCGTGTAGTTATCGGGATTTTGATAAATATCCTCTTGAATATCATCCCACTCCATCCACTTCCATCCAGATACTTCTTTAGGATCTGGCTCAACTTCTCCCAGATACTTGCCCACAATCACCGTATCCAACTCATGTTCACTTAATTCCTCGTCATATCTTGCTCGATACTCAAACCTAAACAACTCTTTCAATTTCTCTTTCTCCACTTTAATCCCCATCTCTTCGTCCAATCTCCTTGCTGCCGCGTTCACATACAACTCTCTATCTTTTGGGTGAGTACACACAGTATTACTCCAATGAAGTGGCCACAACGGCTTATTTGCACTTCTTCTTTGCAACAAAACTCTTCCTTCTCCATCATGTAATAACACCGAAATAGCCCTATGCAATGTCCCTGTCCCAAAATGAGCTTGGTAAATATCCATCATTCCTTGCCGATTGTCTTTCGAATCCACCAGCACCACTTCCCTCGCATCACTAAAATCCACACTTTGACTTGTATTTGCCATATTTCCTCACAATTACTTTTTTGCTTTGAATAATCTCTCCAGCCATTCTACCACCCCAATCAACCCCTATTAGTCAGCCGCTCCAGCCATTGCAAAATCCAACTCATTCCGCACTACCACCTCTTCTTCATCTTTATTTTTCCAGTTCGGCACTTCCAACTCAAAAAATTTAGGTTTTCTTTGCTCTTCTGCTCCCACAGTCTTACCTTCAAATATTCCTCCCACACCTTGCAAATATTCTTCTTTTCTTATCACTGCACTCATATTAATTAAACGCTCGGCCATAACCCTCCTAAAGCTTTCTAACAACACCCTCTTAGTCGCCATAATCACTAAAACCATTCACCTTTAAGCTTTTAGGCTGTTGAACTTTTGGGCTTTTGAGCCTCTATGCCACTAACTCTCCACCACTCCCCTAAACCTGGCATACAAATAACCCAGCAACACTTGCCAAAGCACCAAACTCACTCCAATCCACAACCACCCATAAGCCAACACTATTTCTGTTGGCCCAAACCTCTCCAACTTCATTGCCCAAAAACCCAACCCCAAACTAGCCAGCACATTAAAATGTGCCACCACCACCCCAATTATCCACCAACAACCCAAACACACACTCGGCAACCAAACCAAAGGCCTAAACCCCCTCTCTCTCACAATTCTCCGCATCGACTGATAAGGATGTACCAAAAGCCCCAAACTATGTGATCCAAACCAATATCCCCCAGACAATATTGCCCTCCTTTTCGTTTTACTCATCCCTCTCCTCTCACCAACAACAACCCTCTCACCAACTTAAGCATTCCCACAGGTTCAACCAAAAACCACAATCCCACCACCAAAAAACCCAACACCAACAACACTTGCCAACTATAAAAGCCCATCAAACTCACCACAGGTGCCAACTCTTTTGGCATCCCACCTTTGTCAGACAATTTTTTATTCTCCTCCAACCTCTCATCCAACGCTTTCAAAAAATCACTTTGTCTCATTTTCAACTCGCCACTTCTTCATAGGCCAGCATAAACGACTGTCTTGCTCTAAAAATTCTAGACTCAGCAGCCTTCACCCCCACACCCAATTTTTCAGCAATTTCTTTTACAGACAATTTGTCTTCATACTTCCAAAGCAACAATTTTCTCTCTTGATTTTCCAATTTTTTAAGCGCTTTGTAAAACAACTCTACCGTTTCTTTTGATGACAACATTGGCTCCAAATACACTTGATCCACAAACGGCACATACTTTATCGCCTTTTTGGCGTACAACCTCCGAAAATAGTCAGCTATCTCGTGCCTAGCAATCGACACCAAAAACGTCCACAGACTACTTCTAAAACTAAACACAGGCAATGAGTCCAAAAACCCCAAGAAAGCATCCTGAACAATTTCTTCTGCATCTTTATGAGTTTTAACTCTCGATCCAACATAAGCAAGTAACTTCGGATAACACTCATCATAAAACTTCCTAAAGGCTTTTTTATCACCTTCAAGAATCTTTCTTGCTCTCATTCTATCTCTTTCTCTCACACTCACCACTTTCTTATTTTC
>CBDUQH010000107.1:0-4537 GCA_965369335.1 uncultured bacterium | reverse complement strand
TGAGAGAGTGGCGGAAAATTTGGTGGATGAGGAAGTCAGGATAGGTGATTATGTTCTAACGGGTGGTGAGTTGCCTGCGATGGTGGTGATTGATAGTGTGGTCAGATTATTACCGGGAGTCTTAGGCAACGAAGAAAGTTCTGTTTATGAATCGCACAGTGAGGAAGGATACTTGGAATATCCACACTATACTCGACCGGAAGATTATAAAGGTTGGAAAGTGCCTGAGGTGTTGTTGTCGGGAAATCATGCTGAGATTGAGAAGTGGAAGAAGGAGAAGTCCAGAGGATAGCCGGTAACACGGCTTGGAAGAGGAATTTTATGGTGTTTGTGGATGGAGTTGTTTGAGAGGGATGGAGTCTTGGTCGCGCTGGGATAGAATCATGTCTTGGCGTGAGATGGGCCAGTTTATGTTAATGTCGGGATCAAAAAGAGATATAGCTAAGTCGCCTGAAGTATCTCTTTGGGAATAGAGCTGGTCAACGGCGTACATGTAGTCAACTGGCCCTTTGAGAACACAAAAAGAGTTGGCTAAGCCGCTGACAATAAAAATTGAGCCGTTGGCAGCCTCTTCATCAAGGCCAAGTAAAAAAGTGACCGATTGGCTGTAAGTGGGAGAATCTGGGCGAATATCGGCAATGGCACAGTAGGCTAAACCTGAAGTGACACAGATTAGTTTGTTCCAGTTTTCGGCATGAAAACCACGAGTGACGTTGGTTTTGGAGTGTGAGTGATTAATCTGTTTGATGGTAAATTCTTGACCTATGGCTTGTTCAATTGGAGGGATGGTAATTTGGTTAAAAAAACCTCTGTCGTCATGTCGGTTTTGTTTGGAGATAAAATACAAACCTTCTATCTTGGTTCGAAAGATGTTCTCGGAAATTTCTAAGTGGTCCTCGGGGCTAAAAGTATCCATAAATATGAAACTCAAGAAACTAATTACAGTTAGTTTACATTTGGGTTTTCATAATTTGAAGTGCAGATTGGATTGGGAGCATTGGATTGCCCAGTTCTTCTTGAAGTTTTTCGTTGCTGATCTTGAGAGATCTTTGGTATGGTCTTTTAGCTGTTTTTAGAAATTCTTTGAGAGAACCTTCTTTTACTTCCCCAGGAAGTTCAAATGTATCTTTAACGAGTTTGGCTAATTCGTAGTCAGTAATCCATGCACTGCCAGTAGCGTGGTAGATACCTTTGAGGCGTTTTAGTGTGAACATAAAAAAGACTTTGCAGAGGTCGTCGATGAAAGTGGGAGTTATAGTGTGGTCAGAAAACATTGGAGGGAGGGAGTCGTTTTTTAGACCTTCGATGATTTTTCTAACAACGTCTGGCTTGTCTTTGAATTGGGCTCTAAATGGGTAGGCAGGTCTAATGATGGCATAGTTGTCAAAGGTTTGGGTAACTACTTCTTCGGCCTTGGCTTTGGTGATGCCATACCAATCGATTGGGTCTGGCTTATCTGTTTCACGATAGGTCTTGTCTGGATTGCCAGAAAAGACCATGTCTGTGGAAATATGGATTAAATACTTGTTGTGCTTTTTGGCAGCTGTGGCAATATTTTTAGTGCCGACGACGTTTACTTGGTAACAAGCTGCTGATTCGTCCCCGTTTTGCTTGTGGGCTTCGTCAACGTTGGTGTATCCAGCTAGATGGAGGATTATGTCTGCACCGGCGTTTTTGATTTGTTCGTCAACTTGATTGGGGTCAGTAATATCTACACCTTGGGTAAGGTCTAGATTTACGAAGTCAAACTTGTGTCCGTAGAGCTCTTCAAATCGACTGCCTATTAATCCTGACAGGCCTGTAACTATAAGTTTGGTATTAGCCATGGTTTCCTTTTATATATTTTATAGTCGAATTATCTATCTTGATACTGAGTCTGGTAGTATTTTTGGTATTGCCCTGATTTAACGTCTTGCCACCATTTTTGGTTGTTTTGGTACCAATCGATTGTTTTTTGGAGGTATTCTTCAAATGAGTGTTTTGGTTGGTAACCCAACTCTTTTTGAGCTTTTGACCAGTCGATGGCATATCTAACATCATGGCCAGGGCGATCTTTGACATATTCAATATGAGATTCGTCTTTTTTGAGTATTTTAAGAATCATTTTGGCTACGTCTATGTTGGGAATGTCTTGAGTCATGCCTCCAATGAGGTAAGTTTGACCGATTTTGCCTTTTTGGATGATGAGGTCGATTGCGTGACAATGGTCTAGAACATAAAGCCAATCTCTGATTTGGTTACCTTGTCCGTAAATTGGAATCTTTTTGCCCTCTAGAATGTTGGTAATTGCTAGGGGGATAAATTTCTCAGGGAAATGATAAGGTCCATAGTTGTTGGAAGTGTTAGAGATGGTGACTGGGAGGTCGTAAGTGCGGTGATAGGCTCGAACCAAGTGGTCTGAACCAGCCTTGGAAGCGGAGTAGGGGCTACTGGGGTCGTAGTTAGAGTCCTCGGTAAATTTGTCGTCTTTGTCTAGTTCAAGGCTGCCAAAGACTTCGTCAGTGCTGACATGATGGAAACGGATGTTTTTTTTCCTAGCTGCTTCTAGAAGGATAAAAGTGCCTTCGACATTGGTTTTGATGAAGGCGTCGGGTTGGATGATAGAGCGGTCAACGTGAGATTCGGCGGCAAAATGGATAATAATGTCGACGTCTTGGGTAACTTCTTCGACTACTTGAGGATCACAGATATCACCTTTAATAAAGGAATAGTTTGGGTTATTTTGAACTAATACTAAGTTTTGGAGATTACCGGCATAAGTTAGTTTGTCTAAATTGACAAGACTATCTTGAGGGTGGCTCTGCAGCCAATAGTGAATGAAGTTAGAGCCTATAAATCCAGCCCCACCCGTGACAAGAAGTTTCATATGGCTATATTTTACCAGATGTAAGCCATAAACGGCAGTTTAATCTTTTTGTTTGGTATTTAGCGAGTTGATTTGAAGAAGAGTTTTAGGAGGTGATTACGAAGCCTAAAGCAAGGCTTAGGATGACTATGAGTAAGGTTTGAATTCTGATTATGTTTCTAAGATTGTTTGGATTGGGTGATTTCATCTTTATATTTAGGATACTATCATGTGTGTTTATCTGCAATTGAGGAGGCAGCAAAAGATTCTGGCTTGGTTCTGGCTGTGTAACCACTGCCAATCACCATACCAACAACTTCTTTAATCATGTCACGGGTAGGGCCAGTTCTACCTACATCTATGTGAATTTCTAGCTCCCAATTGGAGTGCCCGTTTAGTTGTTTGTTTAAGATTGGAACGAGTAGGCTGGCAAGCTCTAGAGACAAAGTGGTCTCTTTGTAGATTTTGTCTCTGAGTGAGTGGGTAGGGATTTTAGTGCCGTTTTGCCAAAAGTATCGTCCTCCTTTACCAATCCTATGAACGACAATGGCGGTGATGAAATTGGTGAGTTTTTGTTTGTTTTGATATCTTTCGTGTGAGTCAGAACCAATTACTAGACGATACTGAGACTGAGGGTCGTGGTTTAGGTAAGTCTTAATTTCAGAGATAACTTGATTTAGAGTTAGGTCTCCCACAGTGGGGCTATGAAATGATAGTTTTGTTTTGGCCTCCTTATCAGGATAATTCTAGCACATGTCTTTTATATAGAGATTATCCGCTTGCCGGTAATTATTTGAAGAATTTGGATTAGAATCCAAAGTAGCGTTGAGAGGGCTAGGTTAAGGACAATTGCAAGAATGAAAGAGGCAGTAATCACAGGAGTAATGGTGTAGATGGTTGAGAGTGTGTCTGGTTTGATTTCGAAGCCTAAGAAAAATAATGAAAGAAAAATTAGTAGTGCCACAAAGATAAACAAAGGCCAACTTTCTCTGTCACTTGGAGAAGTGTGCATGGTACTTGATATGTTGAAAATCAGGTAGAGGCTGAGTATTTTGGTGGGAGTGTATGTTGAAGTGGCAATGATAATCAGTTGGTTGGTGATGGTGGTTAATCTTGTTGAGTCAAATAGTTGAGGGAATGTTAGAAGGACTAATAGATAGAGGCTAACTACACCCACTATGGTTGGAGCAGCTCCGATGAAAGTTTGTCTAACAAAGTCAGTTTTTTCTATTTGGACTGAGCCAAGTCTGATTTGACGTTGTTGGTAGTTTAGTGAAGGAAGAATATTGATCTTACCAGTGCGTACTCTAAGTAGCGAAGCTGTGAATAAGTGTGAGAGCTCGTGGATGATTGTGCCGGGTAAAAAAAGCAGGCTGTAGATGATGATGGCTGGGGTGGGGTTTTTGGTTAATAAGAGACTTACTGCAGTGAATTGGTGGCTAATAAGGTTTCTAATCCAAGAGAGAAAAAGAAAAAGAAAGATAACTAATATCAAACTGGTCATGGAATAATAATGATGGGTTTTGAGGCTGGGGTCAAACTGGAGTTAGCAGGGAGCGATTGGTTGGTGGACGTGATTAATATTGTTTACAATACTCTACCTAATGAGGTGGTTAGGAAAAGTTTTATCTATGTGTAAATATATAAAATAGACTGAAAGTAGACCAAGCAAGATGGAAAAAAGAAGTGAAT
>CBDUQH010000106.1:0-4542 GCA_965369335.1 uncultured bacterium | reverse complement strand
CCTCAATCCCTCTGCGAATCAGTACTCAAATTCACAAAAAACGTCGTTCCCTTCCCTGCCTCACTCTCAAACCAAATCTTACCTCCACACTTCTCCACCATCATCTTGGCCACCGACAACCCCAATCCTGTCCCTTCTTCCTGCGTGTCCACTGCATTTTGAGCCCTGTAAAACTTTTGGAATATATGCTCCTGTGCTTCTTTTGGTATCCCAATCCCACTATCACTCACACTTGTTTTTATCTCTTTCTCACTCATAGCCATCTTAATCTTCACCTCTCCACCACTTGGAGTATATTTAATCGCGTTTGAAACTAAATTCATGTAAACCTCATGCAACAACTTCTGATCAAACATAAAGTCTTGCATCCCTTCATTTTCCATCACCACCTTTACACCTTTACCATCTGCTTGAGCTTTAAGTGAAGCCAAAATCCCCTCCACCAACTTCACCAAACTTCCCTGAGTTGGATTGTAGTCCAACCTCCCCGACTCCATCCTCGAAATCGACAGCAAATCATTTACCAACTCAGCCAACTGCACCGCCGTGTCATGAATCGTCGATGTCACCTCCAACTGACTCTCATCCAACTTATCCTTTTGTTTCAGCAGCATCTCCGAATACCACCGCATCGAGGTCAGTGGGGTTCGAATCTGATGAGACACCATCGAAATAAACTCATTCTTCATCCTAGCCACTTCTTTCTCACTAGTCACATCCCGACCATACATATTCACGTACTCTGCCGAATTCACCGGCACCAACACAAACGACAAAAACTGACTCAAGTACTCCACTTCCACAATCCGTCGATTATTCGTCTCAAACACTTCTTTAACCAAATCTTGCCAACCTTTTGGCAGCAACTCACCTTCTTTGCTTTGCCACAACTTAAGCAAATCGCCACTTGCCGAGTTGGCATAAATCAAAGTCCCATCTGCCCTCACCCTCATCACCGGAAACGGATCTTCTGAAGGAAACTTAGCCAAGTGTTGTACCTCTTCTACTTTTGCCGATAATTCTTTAGTTTTTTCAGCCACTTTCTCTTCCAAATGGTCCCTTGCTTCACGAACCTCATCTTCAGCCTTTTTACGCTCGGTCACATCATGAAATGCCGACAAAAACATTTTTGACCCATTTTTATCTACCACCGAAGTCGACACCATCACATATTTTTCCTCCCCTGATTTGGTCCGAATTGTAGTCTCCCCCACACTCCTATCCCCCACATTCATCTTCTCCAAAGCACTTATTATATTTTTTCTATTCTCTTCTTGAGGGTGTAACAAACTCAAAAAATCCTCAGCTTCGTTAGCCTCTTTTTTAGTGTATCCAGTCAACACCTCCATCTCAGGGTTAAACAACAAAAACTCCCCCTTATCATTACTCAAAGTTATCCCTTCTTTCACCGATTCCAAAATCCCCCTAAGTTCCCTAGCATTTTCCTGAACTTGCTGCTCCACTTGTTTTCTTGCCGTGATATCCCTAAACAACAACAAGTTCCCTTCAGGTTTTCCATTTTTCATCAATACCAAAGTCTTAACCTCCAAATACATCCATCCCCAATCCACTCTATTTATCGCCACCTCACAAGCATTCACAGCCTTGCCCATCTGCATCATACTCATATTTCGCTTAATCACATTCATTGCCTCATCCCCCCACAACTTGGTCAAATCATCAAACTTACTCCCTCCCAAACCTTCCTTAGCCAACCCCAACAAGGCCAAACACCTCAAATTAAAAGACTCCACCAGGCCCTGATTCGACACAATCAAAATCCCCTCATCAACCGACTCAAACACATCCTTATACTTATCTCCTCCATCTCTAGTTAGATTCGCCAATCCCCCCAAAGCCTGACTCAATCCAGCCACCATCGTTTCCACCCAACCAATCTTGACCTCACCTAGACTCTCCTCAGAACTCATCTCCAACCCATCAAACATCACAAACCCACCCAAGCTATGCAGTTTCTGAAAAGGCAAAAACCAACAACACTTAACTCCTTGCCTTCCAAACAAGTCTTTTTCTTTAGTTGCCGATTGGTCCAGCTTTTCAACATCAGCCACAAACACTCTCTGACTCGCCCACAATTTTCCAGTCAACCAAGGCAAATCCGACATCGGCCAAGTTTTCCAATTCTCATCCAACTTTGCCTCCCCCTCAGCTTCCCAAACGTGCCTACACTCAACTATGGTTTTATCCCCACTCAACTCAAATACCCTCACCCTCTTTGCCCCCACCAATCCACCCAACTTGCCCAACCAACTCGAAAAATTACCTCTCCCACTTGCCAAAGCCACCAACTCACCCATTGCTTCAATCACCGACACTTCAAAAGATCCACTCCCAGACACACTCGAAGCTTCCACCCCTATATTTTGTTGTGAGTTATCAGAATTCATGGGCAGTTATTATTTAGTTACAACTAACCCCATTATCCCAAAAACACACAACATCCAACAAGACAGAAAAAGTCATTTTTGCACAACTATATTTCATAACGTATATCAACATATTTCAAAATGTTTCATCAAAATCTCTATTTTCACTCCAGCACTATCCTCAATCTCCCATTCTCCATCTTACCCTCATAGTCCAGGCTAGTCCTCATCTGTACCTTCAACACCCTTGCTCCCTCACCAATACTCACACCCCCACTTTTTCTATACACCGGGTCACTCCCTTGAGCACTCAACTCACTGCCACCCACCACTCCATCAGTCGCATCCAAAAGCCTCACTCCCACTTCTCCATTTCCCGTTGGCACCGACAAGGTTGCCTCAAAAGTCACCGCTTTGACTTTGCCATAATTGGACAGATCAAACTCTGTTTGTAATCCAGTATCTCTCCATTCGTTATTGTTCGTCTTTACCAAAGCCAACCCCAGAGGCACAAAATACTCTTTAACTCCCAAACTCACTTTCTCTCCACCACTAATCCCCAACTGATCGGCAATTTCGCTACTCACCAAACTCTGTAAATCACTAGCTTGTCTTTGAGCAAACAAGCTCACTAACTCATCTTTTTGTTGTTGACTCAAAACCACCAAATCTCCGCTCTCACCCACTTGTACATCTACTTGTTCATCAATCGCTCCAGCCACTTCCCCACCATCTCTTTTGATCAAACTATCCACTCGTTTTTCCAAAACATCAACTCTTCTTTCAAACTCAGGGATATCACCAAACAAAACCATGTAGTACAAAACTCCCACATTTACACTCAAAAACAAAATCATTATCGTTGCCAAAATCGATTTCATACATTAACAATAGCACTTTGACCACTCTCTCTAAAAGGCCTAACTCTTTTTCTTCAGTTTTGCACCCTCAGCAGTATCTTCGATTTCGTATCCTAGTTCCAAAAGCTCATCCCTAATCTTGTCGGCTTCTTCAAACTTTTTTTCTAACCTAAACCTTTCCCTTTGTTCAAGTAACTTTTTAGTAGCCTGATCAACCGCTAACTTATCTTCTTCAACTTTATCCACTCCCAAACCCAAACCTCGATCAAATCTCAAATGACTCTTCAGCTTCTCTTTCTCATCCAATCTTTCATCTTTAACCACTTCCCACACCACGGCTACTGCCGAAGGCGTATTCAAGTCCATTTCAACTGCCTCTTTAAACTTACTTTCCAAATCAGACACTTCAACGTCTAAGTTATTTAAATCATCTATCCTTGATTTAATCTTCGCAATTTGAGTTTTCAATTTTGAAACCGCTTCCTTCGCAGCTTCCAACCCCTCCCAAGTAAAGTTAAGCGGTCTTCGATAATGCCCACTATAATAAAAATATTTCAAGTCCATCGGGCTAAACCCTTTCTCAATCACATCCGTTAATGTATAAGCATTCCCCAAACTCTTGCCCATTCTGCCCCCATCAACTTGCAAAAACGCCCCATGAATCCAATACTTCACAAACGGATGTTTGCCACTTGCCGCTTCAGCTTGAGCAATTTCATTTGGATGATGTGTCGATTTCAAATCTTCACCACCAATATGCACATCAAACTGCTCTCCCAAATGTTTCATACTCATAGCACTACACTCCACATGCCACCCAGGAAAACCAACTCCCCAAGGTGAATCCCACTCCATCTGCCTCTTTTCCTCTGAAGAGGAAAACTTCCACAAGGCAAAATCCCTGGGATCTTTCTTCTGCTTATTTGGCTCCACCCTTGCTCCTTCTTTCACTTGGTCAATGTTACTTAACTCACCATACTCAAACCCAGCTCCCTCAAACGCCTTGGTGTCAAAATAAATCCCATCATCAATTTTGTAAGCAAAACCTTTCTCTTCAATTCGCTCCACCAACTCAATTTGCTCATCAATATATTCCGTTGCCTTGGTAAACTCTTTTGGTTTAGTTAGATTCAACTTCTCAAACCCATCCAAAAAATCATCGGTATAAAACTTAGCAATATCCCAAGCCGTTTTGTTTTGACTCTTGGCAGCTTTCTCCAACCGATCTTCACCCGTATCAGCATCTCCCAGATTGTCCCCAGTCAAATGCCCCACATTGGTAATATTCATAATGT
>CBDUQH010000105.1:0-4663 GCA_965369335.1 uncultured bacterium | reverse complement strand
AATATATACGAAACATACCCCAATAAGTCCCAAACTTCAACTTCCTAAACACCTAAAAACCTATCCGCACTCCAGTAGCCCTGTAAAACACCACCCACACTTTGGGCACTCGAACACAAATCTCAGGACAAGGTCCCGAAGTAAAACAAGGTCTGCAGACCAAACCTCCTAAATGCGCCCAACCAAGCACCAACACTAACCCCACCAATACAAGATTTCTCCATTTCCATTTTTTTACCAACCACAAAGTCACATACCCCACAAACATTGAAACAAATAGCATAAACATCCCTGTCACCAACGGTGGCAAGCCAAACAGGTAGTATTTCTGTAAAGGTTTAAACCAATACACACCCTCCATCGCCAGGTAAAGATCTTTCCTTTCTATCGATCCCCAGCCAGCAGTCAACCAAGTCAAAGTCCTCAACAAAGCAATCATGCTGAAAAAAATCAAACAACTATATAAACCTAAATAAACCCACTCCTTAAACCTATTTGAAACCATAACTTTGCCAACCATACTACAATTATAATTTTTTATCACTCTTCACTGCAACAAACACCTTCTCCAACAACTCCCCATGCTCCTCCACAATCTCTTCTGGCGCTTCCTCAAACACCTTCACTTCACCTCCATCAAAATTCTTCTCAGGAAGATCATCACCAGTAGTACACAAAAAATCCAAAGTCACCGTATATCCAAACCCCCTTTGTTTTTTCTCACTCCACATCTCGCTATATCCCAAAAACTCTTCAATCTTCACCTCAATCCCCAACTCCTCTCTCGCCACCCTTATTGCACAATCCTCCACACTCTCATCCATATACAAAGTTGCCCCAGGTATCTCCCACAATCCCTCCCAACCATCACTTGTTCTTCGATTCAACACCACTCCATCTCCCACTTTAATCACCACTTGCACCGCCACCTTCGGCACCTTCGAATACACCTCTCTAAACTCATCTTTACTTAAAGGATAATCTCTCTTCATTCACTAATTATACCTTCCCACACTAAATGTCATAGATGCGAGAACACGGAAGCTAATCAAGAAAAATTTCGTCGAAACCATCTTAGAAGCAACTGGTTGTTCGACGCGAGCTTGACGAGCTGAAGTTTAGGAATGCAAAGTTTGAGGCAAAATTTTTCCTGAAAGACCCGTACTTTCTCGCAAACTTTTGCTTCTTTTGGTTACAAAAGAAGATTAAAAACTACCAGCCGTCGTAATAAAATTCCTAAAAGTAACCAAAATATCTTTTTCAAACTCCTACTTCCCACTCAACTCCCTTATCGCCAGCTTCAACCTTCTATCCTCACTCAAACCGTCTTCCATCCCTCTCAGTACCTCAACCACCTTCCCCCTATCAAACCCCATTCCCACCAAAGCCTCCACCAAATCATCACCACCATCAGCCTCCAAGTCCAACTCTTCCACTCCACCCACTTTATTCTTTAACTCAATAATTATCTTTTGCGCCCCTTTCTTCCCAATACCACTCACACCAGTAAAAAATCCCACATCCGCTTTACTTATCGCTTCCAAAATCTTCTCAGCACTCCCATGACCAATCACTGCCATCCCCACCTTCGGCCCCACTCCAGACACAGAAATCAACAACTCAAATAAACCCAAGGCCTTCTTGGATTCAAACCCATACAAACTAATCTGATCCTCCCGCACATGTGTGTGCACATACAACTCCACTTCCTCTGAGCTTTTAAGCTTTTGAGCTTTTGAGCTTCCAATCGCCACTCTATATCCCACTCCTCCTACATCCACCAAAACACTCCCACCCAAACTATCAATAACTTTTCCTCTCAGATAACCTATCATACCGGCATAATATCATAACTCTATACTCTATACTCTATACTCTATACTCTATACTCTATACTCTATACAAGATTCTAAATCTTCAAATCCGTATACAACCTCACATCCTTCATCTCCCGCATCACCCGAGCAGGCGTCACATGCCAATCCCCATCCTCAGCCAACAACTTATTCAAAGCATCTCTTTTTTCTTCACCTCTCATGTAAACCACCGCCACATCCACTTGATCTTTCAAAAACCCAGGACTCACCGTTACCCTAGCGGGCGGATCCAATCTTCCTTCGTATCCAACCACCCATCTGTGTTTATCTTCATCAAACAACTCCATAAACCTCCCACCATCATCAGCAAAAGGAGATATGCCTGCAGTATGCCCAATATCACTCACCCCCATTGTCACCACCACTTTGCCCTCTTCAAACGTCTTTCTCCAAGCCCTCAACTGATTTCCAATCCTTGCCGATAAATCATCCAAACTCTCCCCATCATATGGTCTAGTCGCAATCAATTCACAACCATGCTGTTCAGCTCTGTATGTAAAAGAAGTGTTTTGAAGCTGAACATAGTTAATCACTTTCTCATCAAAACTATACCTCTCATCCAAAACAGACGCTCTCATTCCAGGCTTTAACACTTCATAATTAAAACCCTCTACAATCTCCAACGCCGAACCACAAGAAAGCAAAAGCAACAAATCTTTTCCCAAAAACCCAATCGCTTCTTCCAAAGACCTCCTCGCTTCAATCACAGCGACATCTAAACCTGCATAAACTTTCAAACCACCAAACTGCCAACTGGGTTCCATACTTTCTCCATAAGCTATACTATAGTTATACCACGTACCTGCCCAACCAACTAAACAACACTATCATGAAAAAAATCTCCCAATACAAACTCACTATCTTACTCATTGGTCTAGGACTCCTCCTAAGACTCTACAACTTTCCTCAGTACTATTTTGGTTTTGACCAAGTCCAAATTCTTCAAAATTCACAACGTATCCTCCAACTTGATCCAACCTTAATCGGCCCCCAAACCGGACCGGCCGACATGTATACAGGTCCACTAATTTATTATCTCAATGCTCTTTCACTTCTAATCACCAACTCTCCCTACTCTTTAGTCATCACTACCACCATACTCAGTCTTCTTACAGCAATCTCTCTTTTTTACCTGAGCCAAAAATACCTCGACAAAACCTTCTCCCAAATCATTCTCCTCTTTTGGGCAACTTCCCCCATCCTGATTCATCTCGACCGCACCCCTTGGAATCCCAACTTAATCCTACTCGCTGCCTCATTCTCATTCTTCCCTCTTCTCAAAAATAAATCTCTTCACAGACCAGACCTAGCTCACTTAGCTCTAGGTGCTTTCCTAGGCTACCAAGCCCACTTCAGTGGACTTTTGCTCCCTCCTTTAATCCTCACCACTTTATTTATCCAAAAAAGATTAGACTTCAAATCAATTTCTATCATCATTTTAGCTTTCTTTGCTAGTCTCACCCCAACAATTATTTTTGACCTCAGAAACAACTTTCTCAACACCAAAGGATTGTTTGCCTTGTTAGGCAACTCCCAACAAGTCTCACTGGCTCACAGTCTTTTTAATTTCTTCAAAGTCCTCAAAACCAACATTGAAAGTTTAGGTTTTCTCGCTTTTGAATCCAATCATTCCAGCTTAATTATCACCTCAGCCATTGCCATCCTGTTTCTCTACACTTTCACTAAATCAAACAATCACCACAAAAAAACCTTATTTACTTGGTCTAGCTTAATCATTCTTTCTTTCAGCCTCTATCGCCGATCAACTCCAGAGTACTACTTCCTCATCCAATACCCTGCCTTTCTTTTCCTCACAGCCAGTGTTTTCCACCAACTCTGGCACCAAAACTTTACTTTTACTAACCCAACCAAACCAAAAAACATTTTTAACACTTTATTAAAATCAAAAACCACCATTCCCTTCTCCGCCCTGATTATCTTATTCCTCACCATCTACTCCACCCTCAACACTCAAACCAAATATTCAAAACCAGGCAATCATTCAATCGCTACTCTCCTCAAAGCCAAGCACTCCATCCAACAACTCAGCCAAAAAATTCCCGTCAAATCATTTATTTACGACACTGAGCTAGTCTATTCTGAAGGCCTTAAATTTCTACTCAAAGACTTACCCGAAAACGAAAACGGCCAAGATTACCACATCATCTACCCCTACGCCCCCAAAAACCTCTCAACCCTCCAATACGGCCCCGATAGTGTTATCTGGATAGATCCCCGCACCAATCTAGACAAATTTTACCTCTCCACCGGCCAATTCATCTTGGAGTCACCTTTAGATACCCAAATCCTTCAAGATCTCACCCACAAACCACACAACTCCACTTATTCATTTTACATCACCACTGCTAACTCCCAACCATTGGGCAGAATCTACGTTATTTCAGAAGAAAGATACTTACCAGAAATGGCCCGA
Organism: uncultured bacterium; assembly: GCA_965369335.1. Lineage (GTDB taxonomy): Bacteria > Patescibacteriota > Microgenomatia > UBA1400 > CAYNFZ01 > CBDUQH01. The sequence goes on along the minus strand of CBDUQH010000105.1, from coordinate 352 downwards.
ACCAACACCAACCCACCTGAAAATGATTGGCTACAAGTCATTATCAATGACAAACCTCACTACTACCAACCCAAAAACCACCTCCACTTCATCTACTTCCCTCTTAACCCAACATTTTCTCCCGAGGACATCAAGATCCTCAACTAACTTCCCATTTTTAAGAAACTTAAAACGCTTAAACTTCTTACCAACCCAATACCCCATTCATCACAGTTTCAAAGCAACATTTTTCAATCGTTCACTGACCCCTGGTACCTGAGGCCTGTGGTCTCATATACACATGAGTCAGTGCCACCGCACAAACACCTTGCCTCGCAGAAACCTCAGTGAAGGCGGGTCCTCCGCGTTAATC
>CBDUQH010000104.1:0-4707 GCA_965369335.1 uncultured bacterium | reverse complement strand
ATTATTAATTGTCAAATGATAACTTTTGAGGATGACCAACAAATAAAAGGTATAATTTAATGATGAAGAAGGTTTTATTGATTTTGCTTTTATTGTTGGTTGTGGTGGTGGATGGTGCATTTTTGGGCCTATTTGTACTAAGCAAAGGTGCCAGAGGAGAAAGTAGGATTGAGGCGAGTGTTTTGGTAAAGGCGGATAAATTTGAAGTCAGAGAGTGGATTGTCGAGCCTGATAAAACAAAGTTGTGGAGAGAGTGGTTGGTTGATTCTGATATGGGAGGTGAGGTTAAAGAAGGCAGTGTTTATTGGGATGTATGGAGTGTGGGAGAAAGAAGATGGTGGGTTCAACGGAAGCTGATAAAGTTGGGGGATAATGAGTTGAGGTTTGAATCAGAGACAAGTGATTTTGAGATAAATAGTTGGTATGTAATCGAAGATACCGGAGTGGGGATAAGGGTGAGTTTGATTGAGAAGGTTTATTTTAGGCCGTTTTTTTTGAGGCTGTTTGAGCCATTTATACGAACAAAAATGGAAGAACAATTGAAAAAGGATCTAGATTGGTTGAGATTAATGGTGGAGAGTGAGTAGGAAAAGGCAGAGATGAGTGGAGAGACTATGGAAACATTGTTGTAACACATTGAGAAAGGTGGAGATACATAGAAACACTATAGTTAAATATTCAGAGGTGTGGAAAGACAATAGACACCAATTCTATGTTTTGAATTGGACTAAATCCCAAAGATTGCCGTAGAGGTCTTTGAAGACTGCGACTTTGCCGTATGGCGCTTGTTTGGGAGGTCTGGCAAATTCGATGCCGATTGATTTGTAGTGTTGGTAATCTCGGTCAAAGTCGTCGGTTTGGAGGAAGAGAAAAACTCGGCCGCCAGTTTGGTTGCCAATGAAAGGCTTTTGCTCGGGTTTGGAGGCGCGTGCTAGGAGAAGTTGGGTACCTGTGGATCCTGGTGGTGCGACTACTACCCAACGTTTGTCTTGCTCGGGCTGGTAAGTGTCTTCGATGAGAGTGAAGTTGAGTTTATTGGTGTAGAAGTCGATGGCTTCGTCATAGTCTTTGACTACTAGTGCAATGAGGCAAATTGATTGGTTCATGGTTTAAATATATGAGTTGGGAACCCAAAGAGCAATTGGAATAATAGGCTTTGTTGATATAATGTTGGCCATGTATCATGAAATGATTTTAATGAGAGATGTTTGGTGGACATGGGCTACATGGATTGGGTTGGTGAGTTTGTTGGGTTGTGTTTTGAGGGTGTGCTGGCAGAAGAAACGGTTGCTCAAAAAAAATGATCTGAAAGAAGTGTTTATTCTGTTTGGATTGGCTGTGTTGGGTCCAGTATTGGCGTCAGCTGGTTATTTGCATTATTGGAGAGCTGGCTCCCCAATTGGTGGGGTCTTCTTGTTAGCGGAGGTGATGTTTGTTGTGTTAACAATACCTTTTTGGGTTGCCAATTTGTTTTTTAAAGGTGTTGCTTTTGGCAAATGGGACTGGAGTTTGATTGTAACTGAGATAGTATGGATGGGTTTAGTGAGCGGTTTGTTTGGTTTGGTTGTTGGATTGATAGTTAAGAGGAAAAGTAAATCTCTGAAAGATCTGTCTTCAAAGTGGATATTTTTATTGAGTTGGTTTAGCGGTATGGTTCTGGCTACAATTTTTTTGGGAACTTATTTGTTAGAGGTGAAGTGTACTTTGAAACAAAATCATTTTCATGTTTTTAATGGGCATTTGAAAGATGTGTGTTCTGAAGAAAAGTGGTCTGAACAGTGTCCAAGGAGTTTGGTGGATTTGAGGAATTTTGATCCTCCTCGTTTTGATGAGTTGAGTGTGTGTTCGAAGATGTCCTATAGTTTTGATGATTTAGGCCGAGGAACTTTTGTGGTGAGGTATAGAAATACAGTTTTGGTATCTGATAATCGATATGAAGATCGATGGGCTAGGTTTTTAATATTTGAATTTAAAGATAAGGAAACATATACATCAGAATCATTGAGCTTTTGGGATAAGTTTAGATAAAAATTACTTTAAATAGGATGTCTAAATTTCAACTACTATCGTTGTTGTTTGCGAATCTGTTCTCATTTCTAGCAGTGGTGGGGGTGGTGAATTTGCTGGTGACTTTGTTGGTTGATTTGGTGAGGAGTCGAAAAAAATGGGCAAAAAAAGATTTGGGGCGATTGGGAATAATGTTTGGGATGATGTGTTTGTCACAATTGTTTTTGATAGGGATTTTTTTGGGATCAATGGGGTTAGCTAGTAAATATGTAAATCTGTTAATGGCATTGTCTTGGCTTATTTATTGGCCTGGAGCTTATGCACATGTGTTAATGCCAGATTTTGTGAACTCAAATTGGTACATGGTTTTGGTCGTGGTGGTCGAGATTTTGTGGCTAGGGTTGTTGATAACCACGTTGATGATAGTTGTGAAACAAATTCTGAGAGACAAGTTTAAGGTTTTGAATCAGGTGGTGACTGTAAACATGTTGTTTCTAAATATTGTGGGAATGGCGGTGTTGGTGAGTGTGTTTTTAACGTCTTTATGGGTGAGTGAATATTGTGGGTCTAGACAACACCGATTTCATATTTTTAATGCACACTTAAAAGATGTGTGTTCGGAGGAAAAATGGAAAGAGCAGTGTCCAAGGAGTTTAAATGATCTGAGAAATTTTGACCCGCCTCATTTTGATGAGTTGAGTGAGTGTACCCAGATGCACTATTATGTGGATGATTTAGGGCAGGGGACATTTATTGTTAAATATGGTTCGAGAGTGTTTGTCTCGGATGGAAGGCTATATGATAGGTGGGGGTTGTTTTCTCTATCTGAGTTTAGAAATTCTGAGGTTTATGATGATAGTGTTAGTTGGTGGGAGTGATGAAAGGATAACTTTTTGAGTTGGAAATACTGGGAGGTGGAGATTTTTAATAGCTAGTCTTGTTCAGGTTTATGATAGACCAGTGGAGAGATTGAGTGTTTGTTGTAAGTGAGAATAAGATTGTACCTAAGGGCCATAGCGTCTATTCTTATCCTGGGATCCTCATCTTCTAGAGCTAGGTGGAGAAGTTGGTGGGCGTTAGGGATGGAGTAGTATCGTTTGGCGAGGGCAAACATGGCGTCGTGTTTGGTGTAAAAGTTGCCTTTCTCTAGAGCAATCCGGATATATTTATCGGGACGATCTATTTCCTTGGCTTTGTCAGCAATTAGCCACATTAACATTCCATGAACTTCAGAAGCTGGTGAGTCACAAAAAGTTTCCATGACTTGGTTGGGAGAGATTTGTTGGAAGTAGAGCATATGCCAAGCTAGGCCAGCTACGGAATTACGTACCTCCTGATCGGGATCTGACTCAAGTGGTCTGAGTAATGAAACTCTATCTTCGAATTTGTCCGGATAACCTTTGATGATTTCGACTGCTTGTTGTCTGATAAGTGGGTGAGGATGTTGGAGGGAGTCGATGGCAATCTGGAAAGTGTTAGGATGGCGGTCGAAGTAGTCTGTTTCTGAGTCAGTTCTACAGATGTGATCTAGTGCAAGAGCTTTTAGGGCTGTGGCCTTGACCTGAGGGTCTTGGTCATTGAGGAGCCTATCAAGTTTTTGGGTTGGGTTTATAAGTCTATCGAAATAATTACCTATGGTTTGAGCAATGTTAATTCTTACTAAAGGGCTAGGGTCGCTTATTAGTTGGTTGATATACAGATCTGATCTAGGATCTGCTAGAAGTTGCCTTCTAATAATGTCTACAGTTCGAGCTCTAATTAAATCTTCTTGATCTGCCATGAAAGCTTGGAGGGACTGGTGGTTGTTGGTTATATTGTCAAAACTAGTCAAAAGGCCGTCGATAGCGGCATTTCGGATGACTGGATTGGAGTTGAGGTAATGATGACTGGAGATTTCGCCATGTTCGCCCGAGTTTCTAAAACCTGAATAAAGGCCATAAATCTCACAGTAGAGATTAAAATCGCTTTGTTGTGTTTGAAGTGTTTCACTACTCATTTGGTGGTGATTGTAGCAAAAAAAACTAGAGTTTTTTTCTGGATTTGAAGATTGCTTTAGCTGCGAGAAGTGTCAAGGTGATGAGGATAAGACTGACTATAAGATTTATTAGTCTGTTTGAGTTAGAACTGTTTTGAGGATAGAGGAAGGATACTATGGTGCTAAAAAGGTATATGACTGCTAGAAAGATGAGCCAGTAGGCTCCGGCTTTGGTTTTAGCCCTGAACATGAGGGGGATTTTGCCACCGAGGTAGTACCCAGGTAAGTACTGTTTGTTTTGGTGTTCTAAAAATTCTTGGGGGTAGTTGTGTTTACTGGGTTGAGTCTTTTTCATAAAATGATAGTTTAGAGATTTAGGTTATATTATGTTTTTTATCTCGTTTATTATTTGGTCAAGAGTTGTGTTAGATTTGACTAAAATTTTTATTATTTCTTTTGGGTAGGCAGTTTCTGTGAGGTTGGTGAGAATAATTGTCGGAATTGGATTTTGAGGTTTTTGTGATTGTCTATAGATCATTTCCAACCCTTCCATTTTTGGCATTTTAATGTCTAAAAGGATTAGGTCTATTTGTGTGTTTTCTAAAATTTGTAAACCTTCTTCACCGTTGAATGCACAAACAACTGAATAGTTTTCTGACTCTAGTTTGTGCTGCAATGTAGAGTTTAGAGTTGGGTTGTCTTCAACTAATAGGATTGTTTTGGAC
>CBDUQH010000103.1:0-4827 GCA_965369335.1 uncultured bacterium | reverse complement strand
CAGCTATACCGATTTCTTGATATTTGGGGTTTAGAATGTTGTCCCGATGGAGAGGTGAATCCATCCAGGCTTGAACTAGTGTGGTGGAGTCGTAAAAATCTTTGGCAAGATTTTCTCCAGCGTGATGATAGACATATCCAGATTCATTTATGAATTGCCAAGGGTTGATGTCGCCTTCTTCGGTTTGGTAGTAATGGTCAAAGTTGTTAGTGGTGAGCATGTTCTCGGCTTTTTTAAAGGCTGCTTGTTGGAGTTGGGGGTTGGGTCTTAAAGCTGGAAGATCATTTTGAATTCTTTGTAAGTTGGTGAGGGCAATTAACTGGCTGGTGGTTAAGTCTGAAGTTGCACCTTTGATCCTTTGATTGGGCCAGTTGGTAGCAAACCAGTAAAAATTGATCATAAAAGTAAAAACAAAAAGTAGGATCCAGGTGAGTCTAATTGAGATCGGGAGAGTGGTAACAAAGGCTTTTGAAGTTGACATAAACAGAGATGTTATACTTTTATGACTTAGGAATTTACATTATGTCTATTGTAGGCTAATTTAAGATCAATATGAACTTGGTTGATAAGATCATTTTAGGGTTGCTTGTTGTGATACTGCCAGTTGGAGTGTTTTTTTCTTATCGAGTTATTAGTAATGAAGGAGAGGAGACCTCGAGCGATTATGTTGGGATTGATGAAGCAAAACTTGAAGATTTGGTAAATAAGCTCTCGACGCAAAAAACCCCAGTTGTAGCTGAACCTAAAGCAAAACCAATTAGTATTTCTAGTGTAGTTTATTCTACTGAATCTGGAAAGCTGAAAGTAGCTGGATCTGTACCTGAAGCTAATGCTGCTGTGCTGGTTACAGCCACAGTTTTACCACATGGTGAAGATGATGAGGAAGACACAGTGAAAGGATTGATTGTGGAGACCGTACCTGTGCTACCAACTGACAAAAAAGCTTTTATGTATGAATATGAAGTTGATGAAGATGAACTTACAGGTATGATAGAGTTGAGAATTGAACAAAATGATAGTGTGAGGACGGTTAGGTTTGATTTGGAAAAAAGAGAACAGATCTTTTAGTATTCAGGTAAAAATAGATAAATAAGAGTTCCTGAGTAAAGATCGGCTGGTTGGTGGATGTTGGATTCAAACCCATAAGTGATAAAGTCTTCGTCGCTTGCTTCTCCTTGGCTTGAGGTCATGATTTCGACGTAGTTGGTATCGATAGGACCAAATCTTCCTGATGAACTACTCCAGCCATTAACATCGCCATCTGTAATATTGGCACCTATCCAACCAGTATCTACGTTGCTAGTAGTACCAGTTGGTGTAGTCCAAGTTTGTGGGTTACTCCAAGTGGCACTAGAAGCTGTAAAAGGGTCGATGTTATTGGCTGGGTACAAACCTTGGATTTGTGAACTTAACCTGACATAGGCTGTGTAGCCAGTGGAGGCGTCGTTAGTGGTAACGTTGAGTTGGTGAGCTGCGTAAGAGGGTGTGCTGATGGCAATGTGTCCAAAAGGAATAGTTGTGGCAGTACTAGCGACAGTGGTGGTGACTCCATTGTTTAGGGTGCTGGCTGAAACACCCTGGATACGAAAAGTAATGGATGGTTCAGCAGCTGCTACTTGGAGAATAAGCCAGGAGTTGCTAACGGTGACTGTGTTGCCTGAGCTGGCTCTAAGGATGGAGTCAAAATTCTTGGCCTCAGTTGGCCAGTCAGAGTTGTTGGCTAGATTTGAGCTTCTATTTCTCTCGTAGCTACCAGTGCTACTGGTGGTTAATTCTGAGTCGGTTGGAGTATCTACTGGGTCAGAATCTGAGTCGTTGTAGAGTCGAATATCACCAGTGCCAGCGTTGGTGGTCATAGTGGCTTCAAAAAAGGCTTTTAAGCTGTTTCCTCCGTCAAAATTGTTGGGGTCAAACTGGTTGAGATAAGACTCTTGTGTATAGATGGTGTTGGTTTGACTGCGAGATGTGTTAATTTGTTGTTGGACTGTTTCAACACGGTTGATACCGTTGGCTTCTGTTTGGTCGATGATGATTTTGGCATTTCTGATGTAGATTGGATAAGCGGCATTGCTTGAGTAGATTTGGACTTCGTATTCATCAGCATTAACTGTGTCCCAGTTGGTGGTCAAGGCTGAGCTTCTAATTCTTTGGTATGAGTTGCTTGAAGTTGAGATGACGCTGTTGGTAACTACTTGGCCATTGGTAATGTTGTATAGCCGGGCATGGCCGGTGATGGTGTTATCTTCGTAGGTAACTCTTAAATCTACTCTTGAGATAGCTGCGGTGTTTGTGCCTGAAGCGCCTTGGTTGAATTCGACATCTAGATCTAGATTATCAACATCACTCCATGTCCATGTTGAAGGGGCATTGGTGTCAGTGGTGATGTCGTAGTAGCTGCTGTATCCGGCGCTACCAGAACCCTCGTTGGGGGTGAAGGTATGATTGTCGCCATCGTCGCTACCTCCAAAAACAGGTCTGAGAAAAACCTGACCATCAGCACCGTCAGTTTGATAGCCATAAGCTCTGACTTCAACTGCAGTGATTGTGCCATGATCAGAGGCATCATCGGTGTTACTGGTGAGAAGCTGGATATCTCCATCAGTAGCTGTGAAAGCATAGTTGGCAGTGCTGCCATTGGTCATGTTGGATGGTGTGGTTTCCCATTCTTCGCCACCTGAATCGTAGTTGTCAAAGTAGAGATCTTGGGTGTCTGTGTTGCCATCCAGACGAATGGTTGCTTCTAAATAAGCATTTTTGGTTCCTGAAAATTTTGAGTCATCATAAGTGTAGTATTTGGGAGCAAGAAGTGATGTGGGGGTAGATGTGGTTTTGCTTTCAGCATAACCCATTTCAATTTGAGTTTGAGTGTCAGTAATGCTTGCGCTGTTTTGGATAACAACCAGACGAGCGGCTTTGATGTAAGCGTCACCACTAGTAGCATCTCGTTTAAATCTGACTGTGTATTCATCGGCTGATAGAGAGAGGTTTGTTGATCTAATCCTGGTATAAGTACTTGAGCTTGTATTAATTGTTGTGATTTCGCTTCCATCGTCAGTGTAGAGTGAAGCAGTAACTTGACTGTTACCACCAGAACATGAGCTGCAGCGAATGACGGCTTCAAAGTAGACTAGATCTCCAGTGTAGTCTGCCGAATCAAAATAGACTAAACCAAAAGAGTTGTCAGTAGGGCTATCGGTGCCGTTTTGAGTTGTGTACTCACCATCTAGAATATTGATTTGCTGTTCAAGTGCGCTGAGAGAGATGTCTGCTTTGACTGGGTTTGGAGAAATATAAGGCAAAGAGACTATTAGGATAGCCATTAAAAAATTAATAATGGTTGTGGCTTTTGATTTGATGTTTGGTTTCTTCATTGTCTTTACCACTAACTAGACAGAGGTATAAAAACCTCTATGTTAATAGTAGCTAAAAATTGGCGATTTAGCCAGGATAAAAGTTAGTTGTTTACTTGACTAAAGTGGTTATTAAAAAAGAGTTTGGAGTGAAATAAGTTACACAAAAGTAGATAAGCTAGACAACTAAAAACACCCCCGCAGGGGTGTTTTTAGTTACTGATCTAGTCAGTTTGGTTTAATAAACTGGTAGAGCCACGTACCTCATAGTACCTGAGTAACTATCAGCTTCTTGGTAAGTGTTAACCTCGATCGCAAAGATAAGGTTGTCGACTTCACTAGCAACTGATGTACTTTGAGTGGCGACTGTCTGAGCTGTAGTTCCTAATGGGAAGAACTCAGTAGAAGCGTATCCAGTAACGTGAGTGTCGTCTGTACCTACACCTAACCAACCTGTGTCAGTACCTGAAGTGGTACCAGTTGGTGAACTCCAAACGTTAGCGTTGGAACTAGTAGCAGTACCGTCATTGAACTGGTCAATGTCGTCTAAGTAAGCACTACCTGTCATGTTAGCAGTCATACGAGCTGTAATACTGTAACCTTTAGAAGTGTTAGTTGAGACAGTGAGCGAGTGACCTAGATACTTGGCAGTACCGGCTGTTAAGTTTCCAAATGGAAGTGTTGTAACTGTTGGAGTGATACCAGATGTTAGGTTGACACCGTTGATAGCAGTGGTAGCAGTTGGGTCGATACCGGCGATTCTGAAGGTAAAAGTTGGATCGACACGAGCTGTGACGGCAACTGCTTGGGTAACGGTAAGTGAGATGATACCAGTATCTGCTGTCGTAGTGGTGTTAGTGTCAGCATATGAAGTGACACGAACATAACAAGTTCCAGTTTCTGAGTTAGTAGTGTATGAACAGGTACCAAAAGCTGGGTTGTTCATGTTGGAGTAAGTAAAGACCCAGTTGTCGTCGGCACTAGTGTTAGCTGAAGTTCTAGTAAGGGTGATTGTATCTGTAGAGTCCCAAGCAACTGACCAGTTACCTGAGTCGTCACCACCACCAACTGTGAGAGTGGTGATAGCAGGAGAACCAGCACCCACACCAGGAACACAAGAGTCGTCTGGTTGTGAAGGGGTAGTACAGTATCTAAGTTCCAAAGATCCCATAGTGTCACTAGGGTGGAAGAAACGAACAGTGTGGCTAACACCAGAGGTGCCTGTAACTGGGTTGGAAGGTTGTAGATACGCGTTTTCAATAAGCGCAGCATTGACTTGTGAGTCTAGGGTGAGAAAAACACCACCTGCAAGCGCTAGTAAAAATAATAAGCGTTTAACCATGGCTTTTCTCACCTCCTTTCTAGTTTGGTTTTCATACCAATTAACATGATGAGCCAAACTCATCTGTTACTAATGATAGTGAAGAAGGGAAAGTCAAGTCAACTATAACACTCTATATCTTCTTGTCTCATACTC
>CBDUQH010000102.1:0-4881 GCA_965369335.1 uncultured bacterium | reverse complement strand
GCTTCCCAGGGATCAGGAAGTGATAGTTTGGTAAATAGTGTTCATCGAGATAATAGACATATTAAAGATAAACCAGGAAACGAGTATAGATTGAGGTTTCCTTTCCTGCATAGTGATTTTATGGAACAAGCTTTGATTCATGCTGCATATCAAAGACATGACCAAGACTTTATATCAGTTAGTGGATCTCCTGAAGCTAGTTGGTTGTTAGAGGCTTCTTCAGAAAAGGGCAAGCAAGACTGGAAGAAATGGAGACCTGATAAGAAACTAAGGATAGTTAAATTTAAGATGAGTAGTTTTTATGCACTAACTATTCCTGAGCTTTTTAAAGCACAAGGAAAAAGGCTTGCATCTGGGGTTGTCGAAGCTACAGGTGGGGAAAATACTGTCACTTTTGATAATCAAGATCCGTACATAAATATGCTTGTTCCTTTATCTCTACCAGAAAATTTTTCCAGTGAGCACAGAGACTTTAAACCTACTTTTAATGATGGGAAACCTGTAAGAACTTTTCAGATTCCAACAAGTGAAGATTTTTCTTAGTCAGGCGATTTAGTTGGCATTTGGGGTTTTCTCTAGTAAAATATATGTCTGTTGTATTTGGCTCATTGGGCCAAGACAAAAAGTGACCTGGCCCCTTCGTCTAGTGGTTAGGACTCAAGGTTTTCATCCTTGCAACGAGAGTTCGATTCTCTCAGGGGTCACACAATAAAAAACACCCAAATATGGGTGTTTTTTTTATGGATGATTCTCTGTTGGATTTAACTTGCCTAAATGACGAGTTCGCGCACTTCAAGTGAACGAAGTGAACCTTCGGTTCAGTCCCACGAAGAAACTCTATGGTGTGCAGTCTGGTTTGGCCTAGTAATTGGTATAATGCGGCCCAGTAAGTGAATTGTTGGATCTTTAACAAAAGGAAAAGAAAATGAATACCCCTGATGGTAGCTTTGAAGTAACTCTCAGGATCCACATAGAAGATCCTGGAGAAACAAATTTGGGAAGTTCAAGAATTGTCGCCTATGACAATGACGATTTTATGGTTTGGGAATACGATACTATATACCCAATCATTCACAGTTGTCTTAGTAGCGATGGTAGCAATATCACTGTAGTCACTCACAGCACTCATACAGAGAGTAGTGAGTCTTTGAAAGACATCATCGTGTTTAGATCTTCAAGTGGTGAACAGCTTGCACGAATTTCTGATGACCAACTGATGAATCTAAATCCAGACGAAATTGATGTCCAACTTATTGCCGATGCCTATGCTAGTGGCACTGGTTGGCCTTTTAACTCCTACCCACTAAAAGAGGTCAAAGGCATATATATGTTCTCTGGTTATCCCTACGTTGTTAGAGCGTTAGGAAAGTATATTTCTTGTCGGGATTTATATGGCAAACTCATCTGGGAATACGAGCCTACATGCGGAATCAAAAGATCGTCTTTGGACCGGGAGACTAATACTCTGTATGTCTATTCTTCATATCACAAAGGTCGTGAAGATGAAGAAATCGATGAGATGTACTTCGACGTTGCTACTGGAAGAGTTAAATCAAAATGATGAATGTGGAGAACTTAACATGTACCAAGAAATTCACACAATAAAGGTAAAACTCTCACTGCAAGTTGTGCCTTCACGAAGACGAGATCAGTTCTGGATTCTCCAATGCTTGAATCCAGATAAAAGCATTGCTTGGGCAATCGACTTTTTTGATCGAGATCCAAAAATCAAATTCAGCCAAAATCGTACAAATATTGCAGTCCTTCGAAGGGGAGTTGAAGTTATTCGTTGTTCTAGCGGGGAAATAATAGCTCGGGTCAGTCCTGAGGAATTAGCCAATCTAAATGGCGATCTAGATCTTAAACTAATCGCAACTTGGTATGAAAACGGCAAAGATTGGCCTATGAAGGTATATCCGCTAGTAGAAGTCGATACAGTGTATCGTTTTCTGGACGAGGGCTGTGTCCTTAGTATTGAGAACATAGCCAATCAGCAAGAAGTTGTTTGCAGAGATTTGTATGGAAAAATGCTGTGGCAAACAGGATGCCCCGGAAAGGTGGTAAAGGTAACATTTGACGTTGAGAGCCAAGCTTTCGTGCTAGAACTCAAAGAACACACCATAAAACAATGGCCTCTGAATCGCTTCAATGGCTCTTTGAAGCTCGATTAGACTAAAGGACTTCTAAGGTTCACAGTTTCACTTGCTCGGCACTTATATGGTTACTAGTCTGCTACTAGATTTTAACTATATAGGTGCTTTTTTTGTGCCTTGGGAAACGACCTGAGGTGAAAAGTTAATTGTTTGGGTCACACATGAGGAAAAGTCACTGTTATAGCAAAATCTGAATATTGTGCCGGTTTGCTTTTTTATGCTATTTCTTGCAAGAGCGACTGCACCGTAAAGACCTGTGTCCTCACCTGGGTTTGAGATAACAATTTTGCATATGGTCAAACTACAGACCAGATGATTTATTGTTAGATAAGGGATTATTGTAATTGATTTAAGGAATGTGGAAATTAGTTACAACTGCTGCATAAACCGAAAAACTCTAAGTGATGTTCGCTGACCAAAAATTGGTATTTTTGAGCGATAGTTTCTTCAGTTAGAGCTAGGCACTGGTCATAAACAGGCACGATGGTACCACATTTTTGACATACCAAATGGTGGTGATGATCCCCTTTTATTTCGTAGCGGTACTTGCCTTCTCTAAAATCTATTTGTTTGACAATATCTGCTTTAACTAATTGTTCCAAAGTGCGATAAATTGTGGCTTGGTCGCAACTTGTTTTGGTTTCTTTTATTTGTTGATGCAGATAAGAGATGTCTACTGGTTGTGCAGAGGTAGATAATATTTCTAAGATTAAAGTTCGAGCTGAAGTAACTCTAAGATTGTTTTGTTTGAGTATTTTTTGATAGTTCATGAAGATATTTTATCTTGCAAATTTTGTTATTGCAAACGGGTTGCATTTGTGAAATGAAATAAATTAATCAAAATTGAATAATCAGGTTTGTAGAATTGTGCTCCTTGATATTTTGCTGTCTGATATCATTAAGGTATGAATGTAATAAAGTTTTCTCAACAAACCAAACAAGAAGCAAATGAACTCCTAGAATATGGCGGAGTGGTGGAGGTTCTTGCTAAATATGGGCAAGTGTTGATTGATGGAAGTTATAAGTATGATTTGATGTATGGTCCTGATATTGACTTGGTGGTGCTGGCTGATGATCCAAGTGAAAGCTCTTATCAAGCATTGGTTGAATTTATAAATCAAAGAAAGTTTCAAAAATACCAACTTGGTGACTTTAAGAATTTTCCTTTGAAAGATAGACCTAGGGATATGATAGTTGTGTTGGTTCACGAGTACAAAGGCAGGAGATGGGAGATTGAAGTATGGTTTAAAGAATCCGGTTGGAGTGATGAAAGTGACTTTGGAGATTTAATTACAAAAGCAACAGATGAGCAAAGAAGAAATATACTCGAGATAAAAAAGCAACGAGAAGATAGTTTGGTATCGAAAGATAAGTTGGATAGTTTGACAATTTACAAAGGTGTTTTGTTGGAAGAAAAAACTGAGTTGAAGGACTTTGATTTGGGTTGAGTGACCTAGGTGATCGGGTGTGATTTAATTAGAAGATGTCTCGGTTTAGTGGGTACAAAAAGAAGACGTTTTATCCGTATGTGATTTCAATCGGTGATGCGAGTGAAGTGTTGTATGTTAATTATGCTAGTAATGTGAATAAAGCTTTTAAGAAGTTTATTCAAAGCCATCCCCAGATTCGTAACTCAAAGCTAAGAAAAGATTTGGTTGACCAAAGCCTTAGTTATTTGGGTAGTAAATCTGCAGATGGGGCATGTCGAAGGTTGATTGAGAAGCTGGAAGAGGCTCGGTATGAGGTGATTGCAGGTGGGCCGCTGCATAATGAGTATTGGCAAGTGTATGTGATTGAGATTGAGGGAGATTCGAATCATTTGTATGTGGGGGAGACGAATTATCCAGTTGAGAAGAGGTTTCAGCAGCATGTGTACAAGTTAAATCCAGCAAGGGCTTTGCTTAAGTATGACAATTTTGAGCTTGTGATGCAGCATGCTGAACATATGCCAAAAGCAAGAAGTAAACAAGCTTCGTTGGAGGCCGAGGCACAGTTGGCCCGGGAGTTGAGGGAAAAAGGGTATAGAGTGGAAGGTGGACACTAACTTCTGGTTTTTAAGTTGGTAAATGTTGAGAAAGTGGTCGTATACAGTCATACTTAACTCGATGTTATTTAAAAAGTTTTTTACCAGTGATGTGAAATCCTTGCCAGCAAAGAAGTGGCTAGGCTATTTTAGTTTGGTGATTTTTGGAGTGAGTTGGTTGGTTTCAGTTTCGCCTAAGTATTCTGAAACAAGTTTGATGCTGGAGGCAGGAGCAATTTTGTATTCATTGATGGCATTTTATTTACCCTTTCTGATGAAAGATTATTCTAAGTTTTTGAGAAAAAACGATGAGGTTGACTTCACTCAGTTGGTGAGGTTATCCATCTTGTGCTTTCCTTTGGTGGGTTTGGCTTTGATGGGTTTGTTGACTTTTTTGGCCTGGCCTTGGAGAAATTTTTCAGATATCCCCTACTTTGCGATTGGATTTGGGAGTTTGCTAGTTAGCGCACATTCGATTAAAGGATTGGAGTTGTATTTGAAGTCTCGGGCTCAGGTGGTGATGTATTATGTGCTGGGGGTGAGTGTTTTTGGGTTGGCTTTTAGCCCTTTGGCAGAGATAACCTGGGTGGTGTTTGGGTTTAGGTTTGTTTATTACAACAGCGTGACTTATATGTCTTCAAAAAGGGTTAGCGATTATTTTTTGAAGAAATATGGAAGATGAAGTTAGTTTTTTATGTTTAAGAT
>CBDUQH010000101.1:0-4948 GCA_965369335.1 uncultured bacterium | reverse complement strand
AAATGACTCTAAAGACCTAAAACAACCAACAAATGACCTTGACAATTCCCTCAAAGCTCCTAAACTACCATTGAGAGTCACAAATGAAAATCAAGATATGAACTCAAGCAACATTGCTCCTAAAGACCAATCAAAATCAGGCACCAAGTTGGTGATTGTAGTTATCACCATCCTCGTTGTCTTAGGTGGAATTGTCGGTGGAGGTGTTTTAGTTTACAGAAACGCTACTTCCAGCCCAACAGGATCAGATTCTCAATCTCCACTTCCAGACTCCACCAATCCAGCTCCAGGCACAGAACAAGTCGATGTTACCCCATCCCCCATTCCATCTCCCCAGGCAGAAATAGATAAATCAGAATTCTCAATCAACGTCTTAAACGGTAGTGGTATCGCCGGAGAAGCAGGCAAAGTAGCCGCTCTCCTAGAAGACGCAGATTTTGAGACTGTCGACACAGGCAATGCCGACTCATACGACTTCACTGGCACCGAAATCAGCGTCAAAGCTGGCAACACTGCTCTTCTAAGCGCAATCGAAGCCGCCCTTGAAGATGTTTATGAAATCGGTGATACCGACCTAACTCTAGACGAAGATTCTGAGTACGACGCAGTCATTACAGTCGGCACATCCAAAGCCAGTACTTCGTCAACCGCAGATGAGGAAGACGATACAGCTGAAGAAACTGAAGAGTAACTTTCACCTGAATAAATTATTCTCCCTGTTTAAGGTAAAGAAGCCAGTATTGTTAAAGGGACTGGTTAAGATTAAGTCACTTCACATAACCATAACCTTCCAACCATACTAACCTCCTAACCTTCACCTTAGCCCAACAACCATGCCTACCATCGAACTTCTAATCACTGGTTCAGTCCAGGCCGTAGGCTTTCGCTACCATGCTCAAAAAAAAGCCCAGCAACTCGGCCTAACTGGCTTTATCAAAAACCAATCCGACGGCTCAGTCTACGCCCAAGCTTCAGGTACTCAAACCAAACTAGATGAGTTTGTTAATTGGTGTCACCATGGCTCTCCCCAAGCCAATGTCGACTCAGTCTCAATCACTCCTATCGAATCCCTTTCGGAAGATATGTCAAACGACTTTATCATCCTCAAATAGGATATGTATACAGGGTTAAGTATCGGGTATGCAGTATAGAGTATCAGCCTCACCACTCTTCTTCTAAGCTTTTCGCCTTTGTTCCTTTGCGCCTTTGAGCTTCTGTACTTTCTGTACCTCCTATACCTTCCATACTTCTCTTACTTCTCATCCCGTTCTCCCACTCCAGACTAAATACACTAGATTCTAATAAAAATATCCACTCTGATGCACAAATATTCGGTTGCAAAGTTTTTAAAAACATGGTTATATGCTTACAAACTTCTTTTGGTGACTGCAAACAGAAGCAATCGAAGTACCCCCAAACTCTGCCTGTTTATTAAAAGATAACAAGGCCAAAACATGAGACGCATTTTGTTCAGCCTAGCGCTGATCACTTCAATTTCTGCACTTTCTTTTGCTCTCACTTCTGCATTTTTCTCAGACACTGAAACATCCCAAGGCAACAACTTCGCCGCTGGTGCAGTCGATCTTAAAATAGACAACACCAGCTACTACAACGGCATCTTTAACCCAGATACTAGCTGGACTCTTACCGATCTAGTTGACCACAAATTCTTTAACTTCACAGACCTAAAACCTGGAGATGTTGGTGAAGACACCATCTCCATCCACGTTGAAGACAACGATGCTTGGGCTTGTTTTGACCTAACCATCACAGCCAACGACGACAACACTTGTACCGAACCCGAACTTATTGATGATCCAACTTGTTCAGCACCAGGCGAAAACCAAGGAGAACTCGCTGATCAAGTCAACTTTGTTTTTTGGGTCGACGATGGTGACAACGTCCTCGAAGACAATGAAACTGAATCAATCCTAGCCCAAGGCACAGCCGCAGATATGCCCTCATCCATGTCAGGAGCTCTAGCAGACGCCACCACCAATCGTCTCGGCGGCCAACCAGGTGACCCTCTCATTGGTACTCAAACCTACTACATTGCCAAAGCTTGGTGTTTTGGTGAACTCGGATTACTTCCTTACGAGCAAGACGACTTAGGCTTTGTCTCCAACGAAGGCGGCAACGGCCCCGACGTCAGACTCGGCGGAGGTATCAGTTGTGTTGGTAATCAAGTCGACAACTCAGCCCAAACAGACATTCTTCTTGGTGACTTCTCTTTCCGAGCCGAGCAACACCGAAACAACCCCAACTTCGTCTGTGATCCCAACGGCGGCCCGTTCGGATCTCCTACCCCTTCTCCTAGCCCATCACCCACCCCTCAAGCTTGTATCGATGACGCCGATGTCATGCTCGTCCTCGACAGATCAGGTAGCATCAACTCAACCGAGCTCGCCAGCCTAAAAACCGCAGCTTCAGACTTTGTCACTTCCCTCAATCCTTCATTAGCGGGCGCCCACATTGGTCAAGCTAGCTTTGCCACCACCGCCAGCTTAGATTCTCACCTCACAGACAACGCTGCCACAGTCTTGGCTGCTATCAATGGCCTATCCAACGGCGGCTTCACCAATCTCTACAGTGGTCTCCTTACAGCCGAAACTGAACTAGCCAACCCTGGCGACGGTCACGATCGATCTGACCTCACCTCGCCAGACTACTACGTAGTGATCACCGACGGCAATCCAAACCGACCTCTTCCAGCGGATGGTGCAGACGATCTAGCCGCTTCCAAAGCTAGCGACATCATTGCTGGAGATGGCACCATCTATGTGGTCGGAGTCGGAGCAGACGTCGACGCCACCTACCTCCAAAACGAAATCGCTTCAGAACCCGGCAACTACTTTAGCGCCGAGAACTACGAAGACCTATCATCCATCCTCCAAGGCATTGTAGAAACCTGCGACAACTAAATCTCACTTTTATAGAATCTTTTGATATTTAACAATCTTTTTCGACACAGCCATTTGGATACAACATTTGTCACTTTGTCATCCCGGTAAAGGCTCCGCCAGCTGGCGGAAGCATTGTCCGGGATCTTACACCCAAGGGCAAAAGATTCCTGCCGAAGTTAATGCTGAACGAGATTCAGTACAGGAATGACATAGAGTCAAGTACTTGCCAATAAAGGCCAAACTGTACTCAAACGCCTGTCTCGAAAATAGACAAAAAACTTAAATGAAAGGAGGTGAGAAATAATGAAACGTATTTTACTAAGTGTCGCTCTAGTCGGTGCTGTTACATCAGCCGCCGTTTTCGCCACTGGCGCATTCTTCAGCGACACCGAAACATCCGAAGGCAACAGATTTGTTTCAGGTGCAATTGACCTTCTCGTTGATAGTGAAGCTCACTATGCCGGTATGCGTTGTGACGACAACCAATGGGTCGAGGAAGATCAAGGTACTTCAACAAGACCAGAACTTCTTGGACAAGAATGTTTTGGAACCTGGGAGGAGACTGATCTTGGATTAACCCATAGATTCTTCGACTATTTCGATCTTAAACCAGGAGATCATGGTGAAAACACTATTAGTCTTCACGTCGACAACAACGACGCCTATATGTGTGCCATCATTGACAACATGGAAGACAACGACCTAGGTTTAACAGAACCTGAACAAGAAGACGGTGACGACTCAGATGGCCCTGGAAATGGTGAATTATCTGAAGAAATCAGATTCTTCGCTTGGAGAGATGATGGGGATAACATCTGGGAAGATGGAGAACTCGTACTCTTTTCCAACACCGAAGGTCCAGCTAGCGATGTAATCGATGGGGTGGTTTACCCAATGTTTACTCCTGAAACCGAAGTTCTTCCAGGTGATATTACACAATACATTGGACTCTACTGGTGTTATGGTGCTATTACAGTTGATGAAGTAAATAACACATTATCATGTGACGGCGGACCAGTTAACAACGTGAGTCAAACAGACGAACTATTGGCCGACATCTCTTTCTACGTCGAGCAAGCTCGAAACAACGAAGAGTTCACATGTCCAGCCCTACCAGAAGCTTCACCAGAACCTACTCCACCTACTACACCTGAACCAGAAGCCCAAGGTTGATATCAATATCAACAACTATTTCCTAGCCTCACAGCTAGGGGATAGTCCTCTAAGCACAATTAAAACACTACAGTCTGTCATTCTGATCAGCCTCTGGCTGAGAAGAATCTAGCGCTAGCGCCATACATTCGCACTTGCTCACTAGATCCTTCACTTCGTTCAGGATGACACGAAATGACCACTTGTAGTCTCTAAACAAAAACCTTGCACTTAGAGGACTGTCAACACAACTTAACCATCGGTCATCCCGGTAAAGGCTTTAGCCTTATCCGGGATCTATAGAAAAACGTTTACATTATTAACATAGATTCCGGGTCGAGCCCGGAATGACAAAACCCCCTGCCCATGCTAAAAATAGTGTCCAAACTCGTCATCAACACCATCTTTATTTTAGTCTTGGCATTAGCTGGCCTCTTCACCGCCGGCTACTACGGCTTAATCAACTTCCCCACACCCTACATCGTTCTCTCTGGATCAATGGAACCCTACATCAAAACGGGCAGTCTAGTCCTGGTTAGCCCATCCCCAGCTTATCAAATTGGCGACGTCATTACCTTCAAGTTTAGCTCCAAAGCCACTCCAATCACCCACCGTATCACCGCTCTTCTCAACGAAGAGGGGCAGACCCTTTTCCAAACCAAAGGTGATGCCAACGATACCCCCGACAACAAAAGCGTCCAGCCCGAACACATCCTCGGAAAAGTCACCTACCACATTCCTTATCTAGGAACCCTTGCCAGCCAAGCCCACAAGCCCCAAGGCTTTATTCTCTTTGTTATCATCCCAGCCACCATCATTGTCTACGAAGAACTAAAAAACATCTTCACAGAATCCAAAAAACAATTCAAAAAAGCCTTTAAAAAAACTAAAAC
>CBDUQH010000100.1:0-4969 GCA_965369335.1 uncultured bacterium | reverse complement strand
CTTTAATACAGTCATTTTTGTTCACCCAATGAAAACACTTTTAATCATATTTATAGTAATCACTTTAACAGGCTGCAACCTAATCAAACAGCCATCAGAGATTGTTAACCCAACCTCCTCCCAACCCACTCTTCAACAAAAAGTCATCACCGAAAAAAAATCTCACGATCTAGAATATATCAAACAATTTCCAATAGAGTACCAACGCCTCACCATTCCCTATCTTCGCAGCCAAACATTCCCAGGTAGCCCAATTCAAATCAACCAAACTGTTTCAAATAACTCATCCTATACCAGCTATTTATCTTCATACCAATCAGAAGATTTAAACATCAATGCCCTCCTCACTCGCCCCAAGTCTCCCATGCCAGATGCTGGTTACCCAGCAGTGGTATTTATTCATGGCTACATCCCTCCACTAGAGTACCGTACCACGGAAAAGTACGTCTCCTATGTCGACTACTTAGCCAAACAAGGAATAGTAGTTTTCAAAATCGACCTTCGTGGCCACGGATCATCACAAGGGGATCCCAACGGCGCCTACTACTCATCAGATTATATCTACGATACCTTAAACGCCTATGCCAGCCTCCAAAAACTAGACTATGTAAACCCCAACAAAATTGCCCTTTGGGGACACAGCATGGCTGGCAATGTCGTTTTTCGCAGCATGGTCGTGAACCCAAAAATCCCTCTTGGAATCATCTGGGCAGGAGCAGTCTACACCTACCAAGACATGCGAGACTTTGGTATAAGTGACGGCAGTTATCAACCAAGTCAAAATCCCAACAGAGGTAGACGTCAAGATCTCTACGACTCTGTTGGCGAGTTTGCGCCGGACAATCCTTTTTGGAAACTAGTTATTCCCACCAACTACCTCACCGACTTCCAAGGTAAAATTGACCTCCACCACTCATCCAACGACCCAGTCGTCTCCATCCAATACAGCCAAAATCTCCAACAAATCCTCAACTCTTCAAGCATCACCAATCAGCTTTACACCTATCCAAATGGCGGACACAACATAGAATCTCCAGCATTTAATTCAGCCATCTCCCACTCGGCTCAGGCCATCAACTCTCTTTAACGGAATCTGTGTTATTAGTTTTCATCTCTCAACATATTTCCACTGTATCTCTATTTGTTTCCTTTCTTCTCAATGTATCTATATCTCTCAGACTTTTTGTGCCTTCTGTACTTCCCATTCTCTCAGTTTATAATACTCCCATGGCCTACAATCAAAAACTTGCCGACCGCACAGAGTCCTACCTCCAAACCCAAAAAGGTTTTTCACAACGGAAAATGTTTGGCGGCATCTGTTTTATGATCAATGGACACATGACAGCAGGAGTTGTGGATGACAAACTTATGCTTAGAGTTGGCCCTGACCAATACCAATCAAGCCTTAAAAAACCCCACGCCTTTCAAATGGATTTCACTGGTAAGCCCATGAAAGGCATGATTTACGTCGATCCAAAAGGCACTAAATCAGACACTTTACTCAAAGACTGGCTCAAAATTGCCTTAAACTTTACCCAAACTCTCACACCAAAAGCCAATAAATCAAAAAGTTAGCATCATTCTCTGGATAAAGTTCTTGGTCCTGAACTTGTGCCATTCAAGCGAAGCATGAATAAATACTCTTGGGGTGATTTAGGATCGCACTCCACAACAAAATCAAGCTTTTAAAAAACCAAAAAAATGAAACCCTTCAAATTTTCCAAACCAACCAAAAAACAGACCCTCTCTTTTCTTAAAAAACACCAAACTTGGATAATTGCCTGGATCATCACCAGCATCTTAATCAGTCCTTACTTTTCCATCTTTCCACTATTACTCTACTACTTACTCAACTTACTCCTTCAAAAAACAATCAAGTCTCAACCAATCAAACAAGCACTTAGAGGTTACTTAATCTTAATCATTTTTGCCTTATTACCACTTTTCCCTGCCTTTTTACTTTCACCAATAACTTCAATTTTTAACTGCAGTGTCAACGAAGCCATTGCTCTTCCTTGCAGAATAATCTTTTTCGATATTGGTGATCTGGTCCACTCCACCCTCAACATCGCTTGGTCTTCGCTCATCACCATCCCACTAGCCATCTTAGCCTCATTCTTTTGGTCTGGTATGCTAATCTTCAAATTTCTAATCCGAAAACACCACTAACTCCAATTGCATTTTCCCCCTCTTAGCTCAACAATACACCCATGTTTGGAATCTATCGTTTTTTACTCGCCATTTTAGTTGCCACGAGCCACATTCAGAGCCCATTTCAAGAATTTCACATTGGTGCTCTCGCCGTCATTGGTTTCTACACTCTTTCTGGATACCTAATGACACTAGTCTATCTCCAAAAATTTAAACCCAAACCTTATTCCAAAAGGTATTTTTATCTAGATAGACTAATAAGAATTTTCCCTTTATATCTATTTTTCACCTTACTCCTTCTTATATTCAAAATTACTTTTCTCCATCAAACACCCAACTTTTCATTTTTATCAATTTTTTCCCACCTAACATTACTTCCTCTTAACTACTATCCTTTTATCCCCATTAACTTAACCACAGACACCAATTTACCCATCATCTCACCCACATGGTCACTAGCCACAGAGTTTCATTTTTACTTGTTAGTTCCTTTCCTAGTCATCTCACCTTACTTTGTGGCCTTAGGCTCGTTTGCCTCCAGCTTTCTTTTTGCGCTAGTCTCTCTTAAATCTCCCGACCCTTTTACCTATGCCTACACTCTTCCTGCCCCCATATTTTTTACCTTCCTATCTGGTAGCCTTTTGTACTACTACCAAAAACACAAGCAACCAATTGCTTCATTCACACTTGTCACTCTCTGGGTTTGTTTTGTCCTACTTCTCTTCATTCTAACTTTCAAATCTCGCCACACCTCAGGCTTTAACATCGAAACTATCACAGGATTTTTGTTAGCCTTACCTCTAATCAATCTCCTCAGTCGCATCTCTCCACACAACAAACTAGACAAATTCTTTGGAGCCCTTTCTTATCCAATCTTTCTCAATCATTTCTTGATTTTAGATCTCTTTCAAATTGTGATACCAAACTCGTCTTCTTTAATTTTCACTTTAGCCATTTCAATCGTCACTGCCTTTTTAGCACACAAATACATCGAAACACCCCTGACAAAACTTCGTCACACCCTTACTAAAAAAAAGTAACTACTCCAAATTAGCTTTCCAATACTCAGTGGCATTGTAAAAAGTGGCTTTATCCAACTCTGCCTCAGCCAAAGCCAATTCACCTCTTTTTTTATAGATCTCACTCCTCAACCAATACAGTTCAGAAAAAGCCCTATTTTGATTATTCAAAATCTTATCACTCAACTCCATAACTCTATCAAACTCACCAAGTTTGTAATAAGCCAAAATCGGCTCAATTTGATACCACAACATTCTACTTGGCAACTTAGCTTCAATCTTTTCAAACTCATCTGTGACCTCGTCATATCGACCCAAGTGATACATTACCACCAATCTACTAAACCTCAAATTCACATCTTCACTTTGGCTTTCTATTTCAGCATTAACTCTCTCCAAAGCCAGCTCCCAAGCGCTATCTTCATCCACCAACTGTCCCATTATTGCTTCAGCCACATCCACTCTTTCCTCAGGCACTAACACCAAAAACTCGTAACTAAAAGCACTCCACAAATCCAAAAAAGATTGATAACTATACTCCAAATCAGCTCCTTGCAAAGAATCATCTTGTATCAAAACCCCTTTACTTTCATCATATCCAGTTACAACTCGATAATGCCCAATATCCTCTCCAGCTTTTAACCAAGTTCTTGTAACAACCGGCATATCATACGAAATAAACTTCTTAATCATCTCCACATCCCCACTTGGTCGATGATACGTCACAAACCCCAACTCTTTAGCCTTTTCAGCCAACTCCACCAAAGTCACCGATTTATCGTCATTATCTCCATTTGCAACTTGATACGGTCTCAAACTTTGACCTAAACCAAGTTGGCTCTGAGAAAGACCATAATGAGACAAAGCCATACTCAAAGCTGCGGGACCACAGTTGTTAAACGTTTGAAAAACTTGAACCCCTTGATCTAAATTTTTACTCTCAGTAATTGGTTTCAAACTCACTTTTGGGCTTGGGGTGGGGGAGTTCACCAAATGTTTAACCTCGCCCACTATCTCACTAAAGCCTCCAATTTTTTCAACCTGATCACTTGTTTTAAACTCATCATCATTAACTATGTGATTTCTCAAACTCCAGAAAAGACCACATCCCAAAACCACCATTACCAATCCAAACAACCCTAACCACCTAAAGTGTTTCTCTTCAACAGACCTAAAGTTGCTCTCCTTTAACGTGTTCATCAAAAAATTTAATCGTCTCGTTCATAGCTGTTGAAAAATTGGCCGAGATATTATGATCATCTCCCTGATAAATAAATGCTTCCGATATTTTACCAGCCTCTTTCATTCTCTCATCCAACAGCTCCGAAAACTCCACAGGCACCGAAGTGTCTCCTGTTGCATGATGTGATTGTATTGGCCCAGAAACATCACTCAAATAAGACGTCGCCGAAATACTATCCCAAAACTCAGCATTTTCTTCATAACTCCCATACCGATCCACAAACTCACTTCTCCAAGATCTCCTATTAGTCGGTGCTCCAACCCGATAACTATTTCTTTGCCTGTGTGCCGGCCAAATAGTCATCAAGTCCGGATAAGATCCAACCACACCCGCCCAAACCACACCAGCTTTGATTTCAGGGTTTACCACCATCGACCTCAGTGTAATTGCCCCGCCCATCGAATGTCCCCACATCCCAATTCTTGTTGCATCCACACCTGGATATTTTTGCAAAGAACTAAAAGCATTTAACACATCAATCGTGTAAGCAGGCGAACTATAACCACCCTCAGCCCTACCTTCAGAATTACCATGCCCTCGATAATCAGGCTTTAAC